>DATMMY010000433.1:0-4650 GCA_035569515.1 Candidatus Solibacter sp.
AGAAAGATTTTTTATAATTTCTTTGTCCCGCGTGCCCTCGTGCGCGGAGAGCGTAGTATTGAATCAGCAGGAGTAAATCAGCAGTATGGCAAAAAAGACGACCCCTGTCCCTCGTCCGAGTAAGGCCTCTTCCTCTAAGAAGTCTGGCACGAAGCAACCCACATCAATCAATGGACGCGAGAACGCTGTCCTGGAAAGCGCACCGATGACACTCGCTCATTCAAAGCCGGTCCACCCGGAAATGGAAGAAGAGATCCGGCGCAAGGCCTATCAGCTTTATGAAGAGCGTGGGCGGCAGGACGGATTTGAGCAGGAAGACTGGGTCCGCGCTGAAGCTCAGGTCCGGAACAAATATCAACCGGAAAAGAGCGCTTAGGCCCAAATGAAACAGGTTTTGTTGCTGGATGATAACCCGGTGCAGCTTACAATCCGGGAAATGGTGCTGCGCAAAGCGGAGATCGACACACACATAGCCACCAACGCGCCGAGCGCCTTGGCGCTCCTGCGTAGCGAGCTAGGACGGGAGAAGATTGGCGCTGTCATTACCGATCACATCATGCCCAACATGGACGGCGTGGAGTTCGTAAAACAGCTCCGTTCCTTCAATCCTGACATGCCAGTGATCGTCATCAGCGGCCTGCCGGATGCTGATCAGGAATATAATGGTCTCAATGTGATATTCCGGCTCAAACCGTGCGATCCGGAGGATCTCATCACCTTAGTCAAAGCCGCTTTAAACTGGCCCGAACATCGGGCTTCGGCTTGATTTGGGCTGTTGCAACTGGCCTCAAACAGTATTATGCTTCCAACGCTTAAAGGCCATTAATCATATGCCATTACTAGGTAGTTTCTGTCTTCTCTTCTCCCTGGCGCTTGCGTTGTATTGCTTTGGCGCTGGGATTATCTCCCTGGTGCGCCGCGACCCGGCTAGCAATCGCCTGGGTGAGACTGCGCGACGTGCTGGATTGGCTTGTTTTATTGCCGTAAGCGGGTCGGCGTTTGCACTGGTATGGGCCGCGCTAAACAATGATTTTTCATTGGCTTACATCCATGCGCACAGCAATAAGGCCTTGCCGGTGGCTTATAAGATCTCGGCCCTTTGGTCAGGACAGGAAGGGTCCCTGCTGTTCTGGGCGTGGTTGCTGGCCGGCTATGGATTTATCTTGCGCTGGCGTCACAAGGTGGATCAGCGGCTGGTAGCATTCAGTTCCGTGATCCTCGCGGGCATCCAGATCTTCTTTCTTCTGCTCGTTAATTTTACCGCCAACCCCTTTGGAATCATGGATCGCGTGGCGGCTGATGGCAATGGCCTGAACCCGCTGCTGCAGTACCCCGAGATGGTGATCCACCCACCCATGCTCTACCTGGGGTATGTCGGACTTTCTGTGCCCTTTGCCTTTGCCCTGGGGGCGCTGATCATGAAGTATCCGGGTGAAAAGTGGATCCACATCACCCGACGCTGGACCATGGTGGCCTGGCTCTTTCTTACCTGCGGCATCTTCCTGGGCGCGCATTGGGCCTATTCTGTGCTGGGCTGGGGCGGCTACTGGGCCTGGGACCCGGTTGAAAACGCGTCGCTGCTTCCCTGGCTGAGCGGCACCGCCTTTCTGCACTCAGTCATGATGCAGGAGAAACGCGGCATGATGAAGGTGTGGAACGTCTGGCTGATCTTTACCACCTTCCTGCTCACCATCATGGGCGATTTCCTGACCCGCAGCGGCATAGTGGCCTCTGTGCACGCGTTTGCGCGCTCTGACATTGGCGCATGGTTTGTAGTGATGATGGTCGTCACCTTGGCCGTGTGCCTGTTCTTCTTTATAAAGAACCGCTCGCATTTAAAGTCTGAGAACAGCCTGGAATCGCTGGTTTCGCGCGAATCGAGCTTCATGTGGAACAACGTGCTGCTGCTGGCGGCCTGCTTTTTTGTGCTGTGGGGCACGCTCTTCCCCGTAATCACTGAGTGGGTCAAGGGACACAAGATCACTGTAGGCACGCCGTTCTTCAACTATATCAATGTGCCCATTGGTCTGGCCCTGCTGTTCCTGACCGGCGTGGGTCCTCTATTGGCCTGGAGGAATACCTCCTGGGCCAGCATCCGGAAAAATTTTGCCATTCCTGCCGGCCTTTCCTTTCTCATGTTCATTGGCTTGCTCGCTCTGGGTGTCCGCCCCTGGATTGAGCCGCCGCACTTCTCTTCCCTGAGCGACTTTCTCCATTTCAGCAGATGGCTGGATTTTGCTCACAGTTGCGCATTAATTACGATTCCTCTTGCCACATTGGTAGCCACCACGATCGTGCTGGAATTCCTGCGCGGTGGACGCGTGCTCCGGCCCAAGTTGGAGACCAACCTGTTTGGCGCCATGTTCCACCTGACCCATCGAAACACGCGCCGCTACGGCGGATATATCGCACATTTCGGCGTAGCGCTGATCTTCCTGGGTTTAGCGGGCTCGGCCTTTGATAAGGAAAATGAGCAACCTTTGAAGGCAGGCGAGAAAATGCAGATCGGTGCATACACGCTGGTAAGCCAGGACGAGACGCAAGACGACAATGCCAACTACACCTCCTATGCTTCCGCCCTGGAGGTTCAGAAAGACGGAAAGAAGATCGGCAATCTTTATCCCGAAATACGGATTTACAAGGCCAGCCAACAGCCTGACCATATGGTAGCCATCCGTTCCACAGCTAAAGAAGATTTATATGTGATCTACGCGGGCAGGAACGACGGCGAGGTCCCGGTAATCAAGGCTTTCATAAAACCCCTGGTGTCGTGGCTATGGATCGGCGTTGTGGTAGTGGTTTTGGGTACCGGAGTCGCCTTGGTTCCGAACGCCGCCCAGTTGAAATCGCCCGTACTGGCGCAAGTTGCGTCGACGGTCACGGCTCCCGCCTTTGAGAAGCAAATGGAACCAGCAGGGGTGGGTAAATGACGCGTTTCCGGCAACTGGCTTTGGCCCTCGCTCTGCTGTGCTCCGTGGGGCGGATGATGGGCGCTGACGATGAAAAGGCCCGCTTTGAAAAAGTGGGCGACAAGATGCAATGCATGTGCGGTTGCAATCAGATGTTGCTCAAGTGCAACCATGTGGGCTGCCCGGTTTCTCCGGTCATGATCCGCGACCTGCAGGCCAGCATCAAGGTCAAATCCGACGATGAAGAAGTTTTGGATTGGTTCCGCAAGAACTATGGCGTAACCGCCGTGATACTGCCTTCATCCCACGGATTTGAGCTGACTGCGTGGGTCGTGCCGCCGGTCGTTCTGACGCTTGCGATAGGGTTATTAATTTTGATCATCTCCACCTGGAGACGGCGGATGCCGCGGGTGGCGGCAGGAGCTAATGCCGCCCTTGATCCGGAGCTGGAATCCTTACGCAGCCGCGCACGCCGGGAAACGGAGATCTAATGCTGGGAAACATTGACACTATCAAACTTCTCACGGAGCTGTTCTGCTGCCTCTTGGCGGCCGGCCTATTCATCTTTATTTTCTCGCCCAGCCGGGACACGGACACTGGTGTGGAAAAGACGCGGCTCCTCTACCTCTACGAGCGCAAGGACGTAGTATACGAGAACCTGCGCGACCTGAATTTTGAATTCAAGTCCGGCAAATTTACTGAAGCCGACTTTGAAGCCATGCGCAACAACATGGAAGCGGAAGCCGCCCGAGTTCTGGCGGAAATTGAAAAGCTGGAATCCGCCCAAGCCTGAAGGAGTACCTGAATTGAAGCGCCTCGCACTACTTCCTTTTTTCTTTCTTCTTTTTTCTCTGGCGGCAATGGGCCAGGGCAGGAACGAACGGTCTGGAGCGCCCCGATCGGGGCCCCAGCGGGTAAGCGGAACCGTCACCAACGGAACTACCAATAAACCGGGTGCCGGAGATGAAGTCGTCCTTTTGAAGCCCGGACAAGGCATGGAAGAGGTAGCCCGCACCAAGGCGGATTCCCGCGGACAATTTACTCTTACCATTCCCGAAGACGGCATGCCTATCCATGCCCTGCGCGTCAAGCACCAGGGCGTGGACTTCCTGAAACCAGTGCCGGCGGGAATGAGCAACGTTCAAATTTCCGTCTATGACACGGCGCCGAAGGTGGAGGGCATTCGGGTAGTCAACCAGTCCGAAGTCTTTCAGGCAGAGGGCAACACGCTGCACGGCGTGGAACTCTTTGTGATCCAGAACAACTCGAGCCCGCCCAAGGCCCAACCGGCCTTTGAGTTCTATTTGCCCGATGGCGCCACAGTGCAGGATGGACAGGCACTTTCCGGCGAACTCATGCCGGTAAAGCGCGCTCCGGTGCCCCAGACCGAAAAGAATAAATATACGTTTCCCTATCCTCTGCGGCCAGGCGTCACGCAGTTTGAAGTGAGATATAACATTCCCTATACGGGCACATTCAAAGTTGACACTAGAGCTGCGGGCGATGTGGACAAGTTTTATGTTGTCGTTCCGAAGTCCATCACATTTAATGCCGGCAGCGGGTCTGCCTTCCACCCGGAGCAATGGCCTGTAGAGCCGGGCTTAGCGGTGGATACCAATGCCATTGATCATCCCGAGGCAGGCAAGCAAGTTGCCTTTGAAATTTCAGGGACCGGACGGCTTCCGGAGGCTCCCAGCCAGGAAGCCTCATCTGGCGGGCCTGGCGGGCCGCCAAGACCAGC
>DATMMY010000434.1:0-4924 GCA_035569515.1 Candidatus Solibacter sp.
CCGGCACGCGGAGGATTTCCACGCCTCGCCAGCAGTACACGATTCTGTTCAACGATGACCGCGCCCACGCCAACAATAGGACGATCAGGATATTCGCGTTGCATAGATCCCACAAGCTAAGAAGTCTGTGTGAGCACCGGAGATTATTCAAGTTCTTAATGAATCTAGACCCTGTCATCCTGAACGGAGCGCAACTGGGTAAAACGCCTTGGAATTGCATTAAAGTCCAAAGCATTGCCGGGGTTCCTTCGGCTGCCTCAGGACAGGCTCCTCTCTCCGCGCCCTTCGGATGCGTTGTGCTCCCTACTTTGCGGCGCTACGGTCGGGATGACACTCATTAATGGAGTGCGTCACCGCTCGACATCAGTTCATTTCTATGTGAAAAACGACCGGGGCTGCACGTCCGTAAACTTCCAGCCTTTGGCCCCGTTCTGTGCCACAAAGCGAAGCTGGGTATGCTTGTGGACAGGCGCGGACACGTCACCGGGCGGGTTCTCTTCCATTTCCATATCCACCAGCGCAATTGCCTCCGCGCCGCTTGTAGAGGTTTCGAGCAAATTGAAATGAATGCGGACGGTCTCGTATTGGCTGACAAAAGCCACGATCTGCTCCTTGAATACAGGACCTCCCGTCATCCGCGAAATGTCAAACGAGTCCAGCATCTTTTTTGCCATGTGCCCTTCCAGTCCTTCTTTAATCTGGTCGAGGAGGCGGGTGGCAATCTGGTCTGTAAATGCGCCGGGACCATCTTTTGGCTGAGATTGCTGGAAGGCTAAAGCCGGGTTCCCGGAAACCGGTTGCAGCAGCAGGACAGCAATTATGGCCAGCACGAAGGATCTAAAAATACACATGGGGCCTCGCAGTAGAGGTTTTGGTCGTCCGATCAGTAATGCGGTGCGTCATTGAAAAATGGAAGTTATGCCAAGAGTTTGAGTGCAACGTCGAAAGCGTAAGGTCCCCTGGCGCCTCCTAATGAACAAACTTTTAAGACAAACAGAATCAATGGCCTTTAAAGCCGTCTGTTGGGCAACGCCTGGACACTTCTTAAAATCAGTGTGCTTACCCCGCGTCTTGCCCATTCCTCTTAAACTCGCCATCGCGAGTCTTTTGCTCGTGGATGACGTCCTGGTTTTTATACAGTTTGCGACGCCCTACACCACACACCTCCAGATGTCCCGATCACCAGATTTTCTTACCCCATTCGTCGGCAAATACGGTTCTGGAGGTATCGAAACGTCCGCCATAGGGTTTGTCCGGACCTTTGCGCCGTCCGATTGCCAGGAGGGCCACTACCCGCACGCGTTGCGGGATATGCAACACTTCCTTGACTTTGTCTTCCAAGAAGCCTTCCATGGGCGCTGTGTCATAACCCAGAGCTTCGGCCATCCACATCATGGTAGTCAGGGCGATCATCACATGGCGGTTAACCCACAGTCCAAAGGACGGCTCTACTCCTCCTACCTTTCCTGGAGCGCTACCCAGAAAGCCGGAGACGGCTTTGCGCGCCGCATCGTGATCCTGATCGCTTCCAAAGCCGTGCTCCTTGGCCAGCTTTAGCATCTCTTCAAGGTCACTTTCTTTCCAGCCGTCGGGATCACCACACGCCACAATCACCGCGCTGGCTTCTTCCACCTTGGGCTGGCCAAAGGCCGCTTCACGCAGCTTCTTCTTGTGCTCGCGGTCGCGCACCACGATAAACCGCCATGGTTGCAGGTTGTAACCGCTGGGCGCTTCCAGCCCGGCCCGAACGATCTTCTCCAGATCGGCCTCGGGAATAGCAACGTCTTCAAAATTCTGAGTGGCGCGGCGCTCCCGAATCGCCTCGCTCAGCAGCTTCTCACCGGCAACTTTCGCCATTCAACTTTTCTCCTTGAGAAATAAAAAAAATGAAATCGTTCAATTGTTTCATAGACGAATCCTGTGTGGCCAGAACGAGGCGGAACAGAGCGCATCCAAACATACTGTGGCACTGTAAGAATCGGGTGATCACTTCGGCGCACCTCAGTGCAGGCTTAGATCGGGTGATCAAAAAGCAAAATCAATCCCCCGCAACCGAGGGCGGCTGCGCTCCGCGATAATCTTGATCGCTCCTTCTTCATGCCGTCTGCAATAATGCTCTCTCCGGAGCTTGGATTTATCGTTCCGCGCGCTGATTTCGCATTTCTTACAGTAGATAATTCGAATCCTTGAAGTGAGTAAACGGTGTTGATCTAAACTTACATGTCCCGCTCCCTTAAAGCTCATCTGCTGCTGGTGCTGGCGACCCTTATCTGGGGCGCGACCTTTGTCGTGGTGAAGGCAGCGCTGCAATTTGCCTCGCCCCTGACGTTTACCACAATCAGAATGACCGTTGCGGCCGTATTTCTGGTGCTGGTTTTTCGCAAGTCCCTGCCCACATTGACCAGACCGTCCCTGTATGCCGGTTGTTCGGTTGGCGTGCTTTTGTTCCTGGGCTACGCGTTTCAAACAACCGGCCTGAACCTGACAACACCCTCAAAATCGGCTTTTCTTACCAGCAGCTCCTTCGTGCTCGTCCCCCTGCTGTTGCTGGTCTTTTGGCGAATCCGGATCGACCTGTGGCGCATTACGGGCATTGCGACAGCGCTTGCAGGCCTGTTTCTTATGACGGTTCCGGCAGGGGATGGCAGAATTGCGGATCTCGCCAAAGTCAATGCCGGCGACCTGCTCACCCTTATAGCGGTGGTTGCGTTTGCCCTTCAGCTCATTGTGGTGGGGCCCGCCACCCAGCGTTTTCCGTTTCAGCAAATCGTGACTATCCAGATCGCAGTGGCAGCCCTGCTGATGGGGGTCGCAGCTCCCCTGGTGGAAACACCTCATCTGCAGCCTTCCGTCAAGCTGGCGGCGGCCATTCTGGTCACCGGCGCCTTACCCACGGCTGTGGCATTCAGCTTACAGGCCTGGGCTCAACAATTTATCCCGGCTACCCATACGGCGGTGATTTTTACGCTTGAACCGGTCTTTGCCTGGTTGACCTCCCTGATCGTGATGAAAGAAAGGTTAGGAATCAGAGCTGGAGTAGGGGCTCTATTGATTCTGGCAGGGGTATTGATCTCGGCATTGCTCGCCAGGCCATCTCAACTCGAATCATCTCAGCTTGAAGCAACTCAGTTGGAAGCCAGTCGCCAGCCAGAGCCGCAGCCGGGTAACGAAAGGCCGCTGGATTGCGTCTAATCTGTTGATGCTTCCCGAACATTACCAACGAGTTAGCATCCCGTACAGACTTAGTGGTTTCCATTTATAATCTAGGATTGCGCAAAAGCCCGGAGGAAAGTCAGTTATGAATTCTCGCTTTGCCGCTTTAACCGCACGCATAAAGGGCCAGCAGGTGCTTTCTACGGTCGTGATCCTGATTACTCTCACCGTGGGCATCCTGATTGGAACAGTGCTGAGCAAAAGCGGCGTCAAAGGAAATTCGACAGCCGATGCGACTCTGCTGCCCAAAATGCAGAGCCCACAGCAGCTCAGCAACACATTCGGATCGATCGCCAAGCAGCTTTCGCCTGCCGTAGTGAATATCAATTCAGAGTCCACACCCAAACCACGCCGCCGCATGCGCCGGCCTAACACCCCCAATAATCCAGATGGCGGAGGGCAGGACCCCTTCCAGGACTTCTTTGACCGCTTTTTCGGCGGTCAGGGTGGACAGGGTGGACAGGGTGGCCAAGGCGGACAGGACGACAGCCCATTCCAGGGCCCTGACGGAGGACGCGAACGTTCTCTTGGTTCCGGCGTGATCCTGAATTCCAACGGCTTTATCATCACCAATTTTCACGTTGTAGATGGCGCCGACCGCATCCGCGTTCAACTCAAGGACGAGCCACCAGGCGTGTTGCATGACGCCAAGGTCATTGGCTCTGACCGGGAAACCGATCTCGCGGTCATCAAGATTGATCCTCCTAAAGACAAGACGCTTTCTCCAGCGCGTCTGGGAGATTCCGACACGGCCAACGTGGGCGATTGGGTCCTGGCCATTGGCAGTCCGTTTGGCCTGCAGGAAAGCGTGACCGCCGGCATTGTCTCCGCCAAGGGACGCAACATCAATCCTGCGCGTTCCTTCCAATCGTTTATTCAGACCGATGCGGCCATCAATCCCGGCAACTCAGGCGGCCCGCTGGTCAACATGAATGGCGAAGTAATTGGCATCAACACCGCCATCTTTACCCAGTCCTACGGCTATCAAGGCGTGGGATTTGCCATGCCCTCCAACACCGTACGCGATGTTTACGAACAGCTCACAAAGAACCCCGATCATCGTGTTTCGCGCGGCTCGATTGGAGTTGAGTTCAATGCCCAGCCTAACCCGGCCATGGAGCGCACGTACGGCAAAGGCGTGACCATCTCCAATGTCCGCCCCGGCACGCCAGCGGAAAAGGCGGGCTTGCAGACGGAAGACACCATCACCGCCGTGAATGGCAAGCCGGTGAAGAGCGGCGACGAATTGGTGAGCCTGATTTCAGCTACCAAGCCGGGCAGCAAAATCACGCTGACACTGATGCGCAACGGCCAGCAGAAAGACATCGGCGTGACCGTTGTGGACCGCGCCAAGCTCTTTGGCGACCGCACGGAAGAGGCCGATGCGTCCTCTCCTGAAGGCGAGGCCGCCCCGGCCAAACTGGGTATCACGGTACACAACCTTACATCAGACCAAGCCGAGCAACTGGGAATCTCGGGAGGCAAAGGCGTGATCGTGACCGACGTGAAGCCCGACTCTTTTGCGGAGGACGTCGGCGTGCAGCGCGGCTTTGTGATCCTGAAGGTCAACGGACATCCGGTAAGCAGCGAAGAGGACTTCCGGAAGATAACCTCACAGCTCAAGAGTGGGCAAGATGTGATCTTCCTGGTACGACAGGGCCGGGGCCAGAACGCCGGTAATGTCTTCTTGTCCGGTACCCTTCCGTAACCA
>DATMMY010000435.1:0-11205 GCA_035569515.1 Candidatus Solibacter sp.
GGGGCTACCACGATGATGTTCTCCGTATAATATGTAACTATGCTGACTCGGGTATACATCGACAACTTCCGGAGCTTCGTCAACTTCGAGTACAGACCGGAGAGAAAGCAGTTGCTACTTGGAGCAAACGGTAGTGGCAAGTCGTCGTTGCTCGATGCTATTCGTTATCTCAAGCAGTTTGTGGAGGGGACTGAAAATCCGTTCACGCAATCCACGCGTACCCGTTGGCAGGACCGTCCTCTCCAGGTTGTGGAAATCGAAGCCCTCTTGGATCGCAAGAAATATGAATATCGGGTCGAGATCCGATTTGCGCCGGAAACCAGGCAGCTGTCAGTCAATCTAGAAAGCCTGAAAGTCTCTGGCGTCTCTGTATTTGAATTGGCGAACGGGGAGGTACATTTTTTTCCAAATAACAGCAATCAGTCGACAGCCGTACCAATGGAAACCACGAAATCCACATTGCACCTGTCGCAGTTGAGCAACTCCCATGTCCGCCGTTTTGTTGAATGGCTGGAATCTGTCCATTGTTTCCGCATCGATGAATATCCCAGCGCGATGAATGAGAGTGCGGACCGCGAAGAAAGACAGCCCGACGACGAACTCGAAAACCTCGCGGGTTGGTACCGCCATTTGGCACTAGCGTATCCCGGTGAAACCGTGAGATTCACGGATTCCATGAAGGAAGCGTTAGATGGATTTCAAGCTTTGAGATTTTCTCCCGAAGAAGATGGTGTAAACAAACTTCGAGCTGATTTTATGGTCTCCGCAAAGAAAAGCGTGAATTATTCGCTATCAGAGCTTTCCGAAGGCCAACGTTGCTTAATCGCTTTATATATGGTCCTTCATTTCCTGATAGCCAGGGGGCACACAGTTTTCATTGATGAGCCAGACAACTTTATAGCGTTACGCGAAATACAGCCATGGCTGCTGGCGGCGGAGGAGGCAGTCGAGGATCATGATGGACAACTCATCCTCATTTCTCATCACCCGGAAATTCTAAATCAATGGGCTACAGAATACGGATTGCGCTTTTTTCGCGAAGAAAATGGTCACGTTCGGACACAGAAATTCAAGGCCGATCCGGATGGAAACTTACAGCCATCAGAATTGATCGCACGGGGATGGGAGGATGAGTAGACCATCCTGCCTGGTAATAGTTGTTCTAGAAGACGACCATCACAAAATGCTTGTCCACAGATATCTCAAAAGGCGCGGGAGGAGAGAACATGAGATAAGGATCTATCGCTCTCCATCGGGTGTGGGGAGCGCTGAGAATTGGGTGCGGAAAACATTTGTCAAAGAAGTAAGCGTATATCGCAGCCGACACGCCCAGACCAAATTGATCGTGGTAATTGACTCCGATACAACTACGGTCCAGGAAAGGATGAGACAGCTCGATCAGGCATTGAAGGATAGTGAAAAACAAGCTGTGGATGAACATACTGAGCAAATAGCGCGGCTCGTTCCAAAGCGCAATGTCGAGACCTGGATTCGTTGCCTGAATGGGCACGCAGTGGATGAAGCAACCGATTACAAAAAGAGGGATGATTGGAACAAGCTGATTTCTCCAGCAGCGGAAACTCTTTTTCAGTGGACTCAATCAAGTGATGAGCCACCGCAACACTGTGTCGACTCACTGCGGACCGGGGTCCGAGAGTTGAAACACCTCACATTCTGAAGCCGCTCCTCTCCCTTACTGTTTATTTCCATTGGAGGTGCCATAGCGCGGTCCAGGCCTGCCCCCCTGGGCTTACGCACCGAATCTTTCGGCGGCGCGGGCCTTGGCTTTTGCGGCCTCTTCTTCCCGGTTCTTCGGCGGCGCGTTGGTTTCGAGCGAGCGGAGAAGGCGATTCGAAATTCCTGCGATTTCATCCACCGCAGCCAGGAACGAGTCTTCGTTTGCTTTCGAGGGTTTGTTAAACCCGGTGATCTTCCGCACGAACTGGAGCGAAGCAGCTCGAACCTCTTCGTCAGTGACAGGCGGATCGAAGTTGAAAAGCGTTTTGATATTCCTGCACATGCACTATGACCTCATGTATCAGAACTCCCAAGCGGCATGAAAAATGGTCGCCTGCTTTATCTTAACAAGCCTGCGCTATCATCCTGAAAGTCTTTGCTTCCAGACCATGAGCTTGGCCTCACTGTTCAGCGATCGTCTTCAGGTTGGCAAGACCGGTCTCGAAGTCCTTGCCGATCATCCGGTCCATGTTGATAAACACGCTCATTACCTTCCCAATGTAGCGATTGGGGCCGTGCATGGCCCATGTGACGTTGGTGGAGTCGCCTTTGGGGTCCAGAGCGAACTCGGCGACGTTGTGGCCTTCAAATGGCTTGATGAAATCCAACTTGATAGTGACCTTGGAAGATGGAGATGTATCGGTAATCTCCATGCGCCCCGCACCGACTTTACCGTTTCCTTCCCACTCGTATACGGCGCCCTTGCCGCTTGTTGCACCACCATGGGTCCTCTTCATTGCTGGATCCAGCTTCTCCCAGGGAGACCACGAATCCCAACGGTGAAAATCGTTGATGAGCGCAAAGATCCTCTCTTGCGGAGCTTTGATGCTGGTTGCGCGCTCCACACGGAAAGCGCCGGGTTTTGTAGCGGCATAGGCCAAAAGAGCGGCCAGCAGAACAACCGCTGCAATAACAATTATCTTCAACATCCGTTCCTCCTTGCGATGCTCAAATTACGGTTTGGCAGTTTTCCAGAAACCACAGGTAATGATAAACATTCAGGAACGCCGCTTGTGGCGTCCCGGAGTAAAAAAGTCAGGCAACCTGCTCGCAATTCACTTGCGAGCCGAAGCGCTGTTTTGCGAGCAGCCAAAGGGTTGGCACCATGTGGAAGACTTGGCGCGCAAGAAAGTCTCAGTGTTAGGGAATCTCACTTGCTTCGGCGGCCAATCGAATCACTTCAGCTCTTGTTCGAAGAAGACGCTCCATGTAGCGTTTGAGAAAAAGGACGTCCGCCAACCTGCCCAAGGGGCCTAGTGGCGACCTGTATTCAAAGCGATCGTTCATCGTTGTCACGCCATGATCGTGCTCGAAAAAGTGGTCGTGATCAAAGCTCTTAAAAGCGCCATGCACCAGCGAGTCTCTAAAATGGTTGGGGCGGTCCCAGATCGTAATACGACTTGTGAGCCGCTGCCGTATGCAGAAGTGGGTGGCCTCCCAAGTCACCTCGTCGTTGAGGCCAATCAGTCCTCGAGTGACGCGACCGACTGCCTTCTCATGCGTTTGTGCGGTCGAGCGAAGATGAATCTCGATACTGCGGGCCAGGTCAAAGCACTGGTCGATTGGCGCTCGAATGTTAGTTGTGAGGCAAATCACTGGCATGTTGACCTTCACATTCTCTCATCATCTTTAGCTCGGCCGGGGCAACAAACAGTAGCTTCGAGTTGCTGACAAATCAGGAACGTCGGGGAACCGCAATTGCACTTCGTCTTTCGTCCATGATCCAATCCGCCCAATCGTAAGTATCTGATTTCAGATCGGTAATCTGTGCGATCACTCCAGCGCGTGTGGAGTAGGCCAGGAAATGTGTAACGATTGCGAGCCCTGAGTCACTAACCATATAGAAAGGACGAGACATGACAACTCCCAACGGCCGACCCGAAATCGAAGCGATGTTTGGAAATCCAGCGAACTCAAACGGCGCTCTGAACGCAGCCTGGGAGGCCGTCAACATCCAGAAAATTGCTCCTCCTGAGGGTTGGCGGCTCTTTTACCAGGACCATACCGGCCTTAAACCCGTGTCTGGGATAGCCATGCATCACTTATTGAAAGACACTTTCGTCGCAGTCATGGCTGACGTGTGGAATGTCGCAAAGAAACAAATCGGGGACGGAGCAACCGACGATGCGATCCGTGCGTGGCTCCACGAGCGTCGGTTAGACCAGCACTCCGGCGGTTTTAATTTCCGCCCGATCACCGGAGGCCACCAGCTCTCCCTGCATGCATATGGTATTGCCATTGATTGGGATGCCGGACATAACCCACGCAGGAAGCCTCTCACCCGGACTCTTCCTGATTGGTGGTATGACATCTGGAAGACCCACGGCTGGAGCGATGGAAGGCACTTTCCGACACCGGACCCGATGCATGTGCAGTTCGCCACGGGAGCCTGAGAAAAACTCAGGCGCACTGTATTGGGGCTACTCTCAATAAGGTCCATGGAAGGAAAAGGAATTTGAGGTCGCCCGCGAAACGAGAAATCAAAGCCCAATACGGTTCACTTCCAATACGTTTCACTTAGGATTTCGGGTAGCGTACAGAACGATAAAGCCAAGCCCCGGAACCCGGATTATTCATGAAAATGTCAAAAAACCAACTCGTCATCCCGAGGGTCTACTCGCGCGCCAGCGCGGGTAGATCGGAGGGACCTTGCGTTTTGCCATTAGCTACAAGGTTCTGACAGCCTTAAGTTTTTCCTCTACTTTTTTCGACAAAGCCATTAAACGAATTTACCCCGTAATGTTGCTGTCGTAGATCAACTCTGGCTACCATTGCCAAAGACGCGATAAAAAGCGCCTGGGCAGAGTACCGTTCACCAGAGCCTTCACAACCATGTGTAAGTCGAAGGCTGACAACCTTCGCATCCGTGCCGCGCAAGCCCAATAAATATGCGGCTTGTCACGATGTCACGGATAAATGATGAATTTTTGAGCTGATCCCTCGCTTGCGAGAGAAGCGGTTGGATTCGCCTGCCAATCCCCAGGGATTGCGGAAAAGGATCTTTGACAACTGAGATATGAGAGAAGGGCTGGCCACCGGTCTGTGAGTGTGCCGGCCCAACTGCCGTTGCTGATCCGATAACCCCCTTGTTTTGGATACTCCATGGCTACTCTATGGCTACTCGGCATAGCGATCTTTGGAGTCCTTAACGAGCACTATCACGAACATTTTCAGGAGCTTAGAAGCTATCTCTGGACGCAGCTTGGTCGCGGTGCGAATTGATGCGAAAATGCGATGTGAACGCTCAAACCAACTTCATGAGACAAGCTGTTTCATCCTGAGACAGGCGCCTGTGGATTCATGGTCTTGAGAAAGTCTAATAGTGTTTAAAATCAACAGCTTACCTTGGGTTTTCTTTTGGCTGTGCTTTTGCACTACACAATCTGCTAATCTTCACGCCTTCGCAGCGCCTCAGGTTTTTTCCCCGGGGCGGGTCGTGAAGACGCAACCCCAGGCGGGGTGTTGGGTGAGGTATTTCAGTGGTGAAGCAGACTGTTGCGTCTTTATCTGCGGATGAGTCGTGTGTGGCGAGGCTCGCACGTTTTTTCCCGGAAGCCGTTCCTGTGCGTATTCCGGTACGTGTGACCCGCATGGCCGCCCATGGAGGGGCTGTTCCTGCGGAGAACGCCGTAATTCAATTCGGTACCCCGCAGGAGGTACTGTTTGCTTCAGGTCTTCCGTTGGATTTTGAAGATAAAATCCGGCTGGAGAATTCTGACGGGTCCCTGGACACCGAGGCCCAGATTGTCGCTATGCAGTTTCACCGTGGAAACACTGCCGTAGCGGCTCGTTTTCTTAAAGACGTGACCAACTGGATCATCAAGAGATGACTTTAGCTACGCTCAACCTGGGCGAGATTGCGGCGTTCTGGCGCACTGCGCGTCGTCTCTACACCATCTATGCTGAACTCGACCGGACCTTCGAGATAGGCGTGCCTCTGTGCCGCGACCTGGAATATCCCGTTGACCGGTCTGAGCCGGAAGTCATTGAACGCGTGCGCCACTGGTTTGACGAGATGGATAGCCATGTCCAGGTTTGGCAGCTGCGCCAGCTGCTGCAAAGCACGAATCTCCAGACGGAAGAGAACCTGCGCGAGCTGATTCATCGCCACATGGCCAAGCCGCAACGCAGCGAAATTGACCGCGACAAGGTTGACTTCCTGCTCGTCCAATATTTTGCGCACTGTGCTCCTCATGGTCTTTACGAACGGCAAATTACCCTCGACGAAGTGGGCCGCGTGCTTACGCCGGTGTTGGGCTCGGTGCCGGCGAACTTCCCCGTGTGGGTGAAGGAGTTGGATGTCCGATTGGAGCAGCTCAATCAGTGCCAGAGCCTGGAGCACCTCCAGGATTCCGGGGCCTTGGTTGAAGCGCGCGAGCTAAAGCTGGAAGCCGGGAAAGAGTATTTTGAAAGCACCTGTCTCATTGCTTTTACCCGGTTTAATTTCCTGGCGCGCCGGGCGTTTTTCCGGGCCATGCATCTGGACTTGCATGCCATACGGAATTCCATCAACCAGTTGGAACAGCTTGGGTTCTCGGCGGTGGACTGCAGCGAAGCGGGCTTGAGCGGCCGCGAATCGCTGGAGCAGATTCGGCATCTCGTTCATCAGTGGAAAACCCCCTTCCGTGCTCCTTATTCGGGTGGGTCTTCCTTTCTGCAACTGATCCAGCTGAGGCATTTGCTGGAAAAGGCATTGCAGGATGTAAGCAAACAAAGCAAAGAAGCGGAAGCAAAGACAGCGTCGCCGCAGGCGGAAGTGAAGGGAACGGCGGTTCCTCCAGCCACGGAGCAATCGCCAGTGATAGCGGAACCCCAGCACGAAACCGTAACACCCCTCCAGCCCGAAGCTGATAACGCTGAAAGAGCCGAGGAAGCGAACGAGGCGGATCGCGATTTGCCGCAAGAGTTCGCGGTGGAACCAGCCAATCAACAGGCTGAAGAAGAGCATAAGCTGAGCGCCACAGCCCAGGTTATTCCCATCGACATACAAAAGCACAAAGATGTAGCCGCCATGGGCAGCACTGCGGGTGAGTTCGCCAGGGATAACGCTAAAGCCGGTCCCGATAAACCAGGTGGCGATAGCCCAATGGCGCAACCGAAGCAGAGCGCGCCTGTCGCTACGCCGCCGGCTGCTGAGGCAGAGACAACGGCAAGCGTCGTGAGCCGGTACGCAGCCGAGACTGAGCTTCAAGAACTTGACTACCTGGAACAGTGCGTAACGGACATCACGCAGCAACTTCTGGGTGCGCCGCCCCAGAAGAGCCCTGGTGTGCGGACCATTGTTCTGGCGGGCTGCAAGTTATTGATTGCTACCTGGGAAGCCGAGGCATTTACGGGCGCGCGAGGCGAACTTACGGCGGGGCTACAGCGGGCGGTTGCGGCACGCACCATCCTGCACGTTTGTGTTGAGCGGCACAAGAAACAGGAGCCCACGGATGTGAGCGCCGCGCTGGAGATAGCTACCCGCGCCGTTGACGAGATGAGAGAGCACGTGGCCAGGGCCAAAGAAGCAAAGAACATCGACGCGGCGGTGAACCTGGCCGCTACCACCAAACGCCTCTTGAGCTTGATGGAAGAAGGCGAAAAACTTCGTAAGTGATGGAGATCCAGTGTATGAGTCCCCGGTGGTATTGATTGTTGCCGATGACGCGTCGTTCCCACGCGACCTGATAGGCCGCTGGCAGCTTGAGCGTACGGTGCCGGGGTTTACCGTCATAAGCACGGAGCGATTAAATGGTGCCTCCGGTAACTTTGATGTCGCCATTCTGGGGCCGGTGCGGAATGGACGGCTGCCCGCGGTGCTGAAGAGCATCGATACCGCATCTCATCCGGTCATTTGCATTCTGGAGAGCACGCATCAACTGCAAGCGATAAAGACCGAATATCCGCGCCTGCTGGCGCTGCAACGGCACGAATGCTGGCTGGAGTCTGTTGTGTTGGTGGCTACCGAGTGCCTGAAGCGCGTTGAACTGACATCCAGGGTCCGCAAGGCCGAACACTCGGCGGCTGCCAATGCCGGTCATGCCGCGTTAGGACGCTACATGCTCGATACCCGGCATGATTTCAACAACCTCCTCACCTCGGCCTTGGGGAACGCTGAGTTGTTATTGCTCGATGGCGGCAATCTGGGCGAGGTGGCTCGCGATCAACTCGAAACCATCCACACCATGACTTTGCAGATGCACGAGATCATGCAGCGCTTTTCCTCCCTGGCGGCAGAAATACAAGTTGCTGAGAAACAGTCTCAGGATGAGACGCCAAAACTGTCTCACATGACCGTCTCAGCCTCATAGGGGTTTGGTCCGCACCCCGACGGTAATTCTTTAATCCTTTTAATTTCAGTAGCTTAACCATCCTGATCCAGTGCCTTATCAATTAACTGACTTGGTTGCGCAATTGCACTGTATTTTTACGGATTTCTCTTGCGCAGAGGTTTGTCCGCTTGAAAAAGATTCTCATTGTTGACGATTCACCGGCGGAAGTCAGGCTGATGCAGGCTGTTTTGGATAAAGGAGGGTACTTCTCCGTGGCGATCCACGATCCGCTGCGCATTGAGCAGATGATTGACATGGAGCGGCCCAGCCTCATCCTCATGGATGTGGTCATGCCCCAGCGCAATGGATTCCAGGCTTGCAGGGAACTGAAAGGCAACACCGAATATGCGCGCATTCCGGTGATTCTGGTCAGCTCCAAGAATGGCGAAAGCGATAAGTTCTGGGCCACAAAACAGGGAGCGGACGGATACGTAACCAAACCCTTCACCAGCGAAGAACTCATCGGCGCAGTGCAGAAGCTAGTGGGTTGAGAAGCGAATGGCAGAGCAACAACAACTCGAACCTTTAGCCGAGCCGGAGCAGCTTGAATTGCTGCCTCGGGCAGCGCCCGACCGGCAGTACTGCATATTTCGGGCAGGACGCGAACGGTTCTGTTTTTCCGTGCTGGACGTGGAGGAGGTAGTGGAATGGCCGAACCTGACCAGAGTTCCGCTATCTCCCACGTTTCTGATGGGGATTTTTAATCTGCGCGGCTCGATTGTTCCGGTGGTCGACATCGCCTTCACCGAGGGACGTAGGCCGGACCTGCACCCCAAACATGTGGTGGTGGCGTCTTTGAGGCCGGAGGGCGACCGCGATGCCGTGCGGATTGGAATTGCTGCGGATGAAGTCATAGGGACCTGCACCACCTCGGAGCCATTATTGGTGGACGAAGCGCCTCGCGACGTTCCTCATTGCTGCGGCATGTTGCGGCATGATGACCGGCTGGCGCTGGCCCTGGATTTGAAGAAGTTGACCGAGACGTTCCCCGTCCCGGTGATTTGACCAAAGGTTTTGAGTAAGTGCAAGAGGCCGCGCTAAGCGGGAAGTCGTAAGCGCTGAACCAGCCAGGGCGGAAAGAGAAATGCTCGGAGGTTTGGAGCGCAGCAACAGGATTATTTGGAGGAGTTATGAAAGGTCGGTTGAACAGAGCGCTGCTCATGGTGATCGTTGCCCTTTTCGCGGCGCTATTTGCGGTCCTGTACTTTGCCTACAACGCAGGGGCGGGCTCTATTGAGGGTGCAAAAGGGCGGCCTCTTAGTGATTTCGCCAGCTTGCCTGGCCACTCCGGAATCCCGCTGCTCGTGGCCTTCGTGATCTGCCTGGGCGCAGGACTGTTTGTGTGGTTCATGCTGGCCAACCGGGTGATGGCGCCGGTAAAAACTCTGGTTGAGTTTTCCGAACGGCTCTCCAACGGCGATTATCGGACCAAGGCCAGTGTGGACTCAGCCGACGATTTCGGCCTGATCGCCGAGCACCTGAACCGCGCTGCCGAAACCTCCTCGCGCGCCATGTTCAATCAGGAGGCCCAGGAAAGCCTGCAAAAGAGCGTGACCGAGTTCCTGACGATCGTCAGCCAGATTGCCCGCGGCGATCTGACCCTCCGTGGCCGGGTGACCAACGATGCTCTGGGCAATGTGGTGGATTCGGTCAACTACATGTTGGACAACTTCGCCAAGGTTCTGGAGAGGGTGCGCAAAGCCGCTATTGATGTTCAGTCTAGCGCCAACGAGATCCTCATCGCCTCGGAAGAAATGTCAACCGGCGCCATCCAGCAGGATCAGGAGATCACCAATACCTCGTCGGCTGTTGAAGAACTCACGGTTTCCATGAAGCAGGTCTCGAACAACGCCGAGGCCAGCGCTGAAGCTGCCCGCCGTGCCCTGGACGCCGCCGAACAAGGCAACCGCGCTGTCCATGACACCCTGGAAGGCATGCAGCGCATTCGCTCCTCCGTGCAAGCCACTGCCAAGCGCATCAAGGCCCTGGGGGACCGCTCGCTGGAAATTTCAGAGATCGTCAACGTGATCAATGACATTACCGAGCAGACCAACCTGTTGGCGCTGAACGCCGCGATTGAAGCTGCGCGTGCCGGTGAAGCCGGCCGTGGATTTGCTGTGGTTGCCGACGAAGTTCGCAAGCTGGCCGAGCACTCGCGCAACGCCACCAAGGACATTGCGGCCTTGATCAAGGCCATTCAGGCGGAAACCAACGATGCTGTGGTGGTGATGGAAGAAGGCACGAAGGAAGTGGAAATCGGGGCCAAGCTCGCCGATCAGGCCGGCAAAGCCCTGGAAGCCATTTCTAACGTGGTGCGCCAATCGGCCGAACTGGTGCAGGAGATTTCTCTGGCCTCCAAGCAGCAGGTGCGCGGCACGGAAGGTGTGGCCAACGCCATGCAGATCATCTCCAACATTACCCGCCAGACCTCTCAGGGCGCGCGGCAGACGGCGCGCACCGTGGAGCAACTGGTGCATATGTCAGAGCAGCTCAATGAGGCGCTTTCACAATTCCGGATCTCTTCAGGATCTTCGAATGAGCCACGGCCTGAGCTGGTAGCAGCAGCGGCTCGGCGTTAAAAAACCGATTGACCGCAAAGGACGCTAAGAGCGCAAAGGAAGCAAAAGCAAAATCCACCACGGAGGCACGGAGACGCGGAGAAAACCAAAATCAAATGGGGCAGAAGTTGATTTGTGTCAGGGTACGGCTTGTCCTTGAGGTGAGCTTGCGAGCCGAAGGAAGTTTACTCGTGCCGAAAGTGTTCAAATCAACCGGGCTAAAGAGCGTGTGTGAGAACTCCTTTGGAGTGCAGCGAGAGAACTCTGAAGGCGAGGATAACGGATGCACTAAGAAAATCAGTGTCATCCTGAGCGGCAGCGAAGAGCCTGTCCTGGAAGGAAACTGCTCCGTTGCACTTAAGGTACGCGAGAACCAAACTGTCTTACGCACTAATCTCCGAAGGGCTGTGGTTTTCTCTGCGCTCTCTGCGAACTCTGCGGTGAACTGAATTGATAAGGGGCTTCTAATTTCCGGTTATGGTTAGCGAACACGAACTGAGCGAGATTCGAGGGCTGATAGAAACGCGGTCGGGAATCCTGTTTGATGAATCCCGGGAGCGCTTTTTCTCCACCCGCGTGCGGGAACACATTGAAGC
>DATMMY010000436.1:0-6961 GCA_035569515.1 Candidatus Solibacter sp.
GTACTGCAGGAGCATGGCTGCGGGTGCAGCGTGGGGAACATATTTCCCGGCATCCATCCAGGCAAACTTCGCGATAAATGCATCAAATTTTTCCGGCCCGACCTTCTGCCGATAGTCCTTAAACGCCTTTGTTGTCCTGTCCACTTCGTCAGAGAGGCCGCCTGCCATGATCACATAGGCTTTGAAACGCTTTTCGACGCCGCTGAGGAAGCCACCAGCAACGGCATCACAGCTGTGGCCGACGTAGGCCATGCGCCTGGGATCAACGTCCTTGCGAGCCAGAAGGAGATCGGCGCCCCGGCGGAGGTTCACGTCCTGCTGAACCTCAACAGCGATCTGACTCTCGTTCAGAGGTTTGTTGTCGTCGATAAACCCCGGATGCACGATCACATGGTCTGGCAGCAACGAGAGGACCCCTGAATGCGCCAGCACAATCGCTTCGTCAAGGAACTGGGTACGGTTCTTTTTCTCCGAGCCGGGCATGCACCAGTGCCCATAGATCACCGCAGGAAATGGCCCTTTGCCAGGAGGGACCACGAGGTAGGCGGTAACCATGCCACCGTTCGGCCCAACGGCTGCTCCCCGGTCACCAACGGGACTTGCGTAAGAGATGTCATAAATCTTTACGCCCTCGCGGGCCTGAACACCGGCTTGCTTGACGTTCAGAGGCGCGCTCTTGTCGTAATCCCAGTGGTGAAGGAGTTGTTCAATGGACTCCTGGGCGAAGGCGGAAGACACCAGCATAAGGACGAGACAGGCGAAGCTTTTCATACACATCCTCAATAGATCAAAGAACAACCAGAATAGATCAAAGACCAACCAGCGTTTTTCACATGAAGCCGCTCGTAAGCGGGTGTTGTCTGAAGGCGGTACAAACTATTGCTGCTTAAGCACCATTGCCGGCCGGTCGTAGAACTCGATACGAACGCTTAGAGACTTGCGCTTATCAAAGTCCTTCTTGTCCACCGGATACGAAAAGATCGCCATACCGCTGTGGGAGGTCTTAGCCGGGATCTTGAGCTCTTCTTTCAGCGGGCTGATCTTTCCTTCCGCCAGTTCCGGGAAGGCCTGGAAATAGCGGTCAATGTCCACGGCGGGAGCGGCGATGTCGTTGTATTTCCTGGCATCCGCCGCTTCCAATTCGGCGGTAATGTTCTTGATCCAGAGCGGCGTATCGGTCAGGTTATCGAACTTTACGTGAACGGCCACAAGCACATTGTCTTCCTGCTTTGCGGCAATCACCTTGGCAATGGTTCCCAAGGCGGTGGGTTTGGGCCAGTAAACAAACGCGAGGATCCCAACCACCACGGCTACAAGAGCCAACCCAATGAGTATAGGAGCAACGGGAGGCAGGGTCCATTTGGCGCTGTCCATTTCCTCGGACATGGGAACATGTGCCCTGCCGCGATCGGGTTCTGGCTGCGTTGATGAAGGCGAGGGTGGCACAGGTTTGATTTCGTCAGGCATAAACCGCTCCTGGAACCAGAATACTCTTGTCAGATGCAGGATGTCGCTAATCGGGTGATCGGGACATCGGGTGATCGGGTGATCTGAAACCCAGAGGCTATAAGGACGCAAAATCCGCGCATTCGCGAATCTAGCCTAGACTATATTTAGATTTCGATCGGTGTTCTTGGGTTTTGGTTTTTCGATCACCCGATCACCCGATGTACCGATCATCCGATTCGCGACCCGGCGTCCAAATCTCACATATCTTTTGCTAGCCCAACCTAGGGCGAAGAATACACTAAACCTGGGCCAGCACGGGGCGGCCCCGGCGCATGATTTTGGCAAATTCGGCGACCGGCAGGGTGTTCAACACATCCTGTTTGGTCAGCCAGGCCCGGCGCAGCTGGAGAACTCCATACCGGATCTTTTCCATGTGGCTGGTATGGTGTGAATCGGTGTTGATTACAAATTTTGCTCCTTTGGATTTAGCCAGCCGCAAATGCTGGTCGCGCAAGTCCAGGCGGTCAGGATAGGCATTGTGCTCCAGGGCGATTCCCGCCTGGGCGGCTGCGGCAAAAACCTTTTCGCAATCAAAGTTGTAACCTTCGCGGCGCAGCAGGAGCCGTCCTGTAGGGTGACCGACAATAGAGACGTTGGGATTGCCGATAGCGCGCAGCAGCCGGGCAGTCATTTGCGGCTGGTCCTGCTGAAAATGCGAGTGGACGCTGGCGATCACCAGGTCCATCTGCTCCAGCACCGAGTCGGAAAGATCAAGTTCGCCCTCGGCAAGAATGTCCACCTCAATTCCGGCAAAGATGGTGATACCTTCCATTTGCTGGTTGACCTTGCGGATCTTCTTGATATGCTCTTCGGCCCGCTTGTCGTCAAGGCCATTGGCAAAGGCCAGATTCTTGGAATGATCGGTAATGGCCATGTACTTGTAACCGCGCTTCAGCGCGGCCTCAGCCATCTCTTCAATCGTGCACTTGCCGTCGGTCTCCACGGTGTGCATGTGCACGTCACCCTGAAGATCGGCCTCGGTGATCAGCTCAGGCAGTTCGCCTTTTTCCGCAGCCTCTACTTCCCCGTTATTCTCGCGCAGTTCGGGTGGAATGAACGCCACGCCCAGCTTTTTGTATATCTCTTCCTCGGTCTTGCCCGCCACTCGCTTGTTGTCTTCCATGCGGACCAGACCGTATTCATTCAAGGTGTAACCGAGCCGCAGCGCGCGTTGACGCAAGGAGACGTTGTGGCTCTTGGAGCCGGTAAAGTACTGGAGCGCGGCCCCAAAGGATTCCGGCGGAAGCAGGCGCACATCTACCTGCATGCCGCCCCTTAATTTGAAGCTGACCTTGTTCTCGCCTTTGGCCAGGACATCGAGTATGCCGGGGAAGCTCAGGATCTGCTCCTGCACTTTGTTTCGCTGCTCCTCATTGCTGCAACATTTTCCGGTAACCAGCAGGTCAACGTCGCCAACCGTTTCTTTCCCACGCCGCAAAGAGCCCGCAGTCGTGATCTTTTCCACGCCCGGCAGCCCCTCAAGCAGGCTGGACATTTTCGCGGCGATCTCATCGGCGGCGTCGATCAAAAAGCGGCCGGTAATCTGACGATAGCTTTCAATGGATTTGAGAATCTTCTGCTCGCTCTTTTCGCTCAGGCGGGGCAGGGCGCGCAGCTTGCCTTCCTGAGCGAGCTTGGCTACGCCTTCAATATCGCAGATTTGGAACGCGTCCCAGATCAAAGCAATGGTCTTAGGACCAAGACCCTGGATCTTGAGCAACTCAAGCATTGACGGACGGTATTTCTGCAGCAGCTCTTCCCGCGCCTGCAGCTTGCCGTCACGAAAAATTTCACGGATGTTGGTAGCCATGCTCTTGCCAATTCCGGGAATGGCCAGCAATGCCTTTTCATCCTGATAGATCTCGGCAACCTGACCCTGAAGACTCTCAAGGGCCTCGGCTGCCCGGCGGTAGGAACGGATGCGAAAAGAGTCGTCGCCCCGGACCTCCATGAGATCAGCGGCTTCGTAGAAAAGAGTGGCAATCGCTTTGTTATCCATGGCGCAAAGATGATTTTACCCTGAATGCTTCATGGACTTGTGGCGCTCAAGTGCGGCGGAGCGGGTGGGATTGGGGTGCCCCATCCTTCGCGTTTTTTCTTGCGAAGGGTGGGCTTTTGCTCAACGAAGAGCTGAGGGGAGAGGAGATCAGCCCGGGCACAAGATCTCCCAGGCCTCCCGAATGGGGTGACTCGCGCGTCAATGCGCGCTCGCGGCGCATAGGCAGACCTTCGGCCCAGACTCAAATACCGAAGCCTCCAGTGCGCCAACGATAGCCCTGTGAAAGACCCGGTGGGAGAAGCCGGGCCTAAAATTCAATCAGGAGAGGACTTATAAATCAGGCTGGTTGTGGTTTAGATACGTTTTCAGCCTGGGGGCCCTTTTGCCCCTGAACAATTTCAAACTCAACGTCATCACCCTCTTGCAGGCTTTTGTAACCTTCCGATTGGATGGCGCTGTAATGGACAAAGACATCGGGACCGTCATCACGGCCAATAAAGCCGAAGCCTTTGGCGTTGTTGAACCATTTCACTTTACCTTTAATTCGAGACACGTTCCTTAACTCCACTGGGCCGAGCAACACGGTCGTTCTGCGTGCTGGACCGTTTTTGATTTCTTGGGATTTTGCCACTGCTTAAGGCGGGACGCAGGATGCCGGAGGTAACAAAACCTCCACTAAACCTCACAGCTTGATACGTCTTATACCCGCTACTTTGGCTTTTCCTTATTTTGGGCCTATTTAGTGGTATTGTCAACTTGGCGGATCAGCAGTAAATCAGGCCTTTTTTCTAGATTCATGCGGACGATTATTGATTTAACCTAATCTTTGTCGATGCACGATTCTGCCGACGCGCCAAATTAACGGGACGATCGGAACCTGTCAAACCATAGGATTGAGGCGATGGTTTTGCCATCAACAATTTTCCCTGACATGGACATCCGCACAGCTTCAGCAAGCGGAAAGAACCGGACGGCAATGCGCTCATCGTCATCGGGTTGAGCATGCCCCGGCTTCAGCCCCGTGGCAAGAAAAACGTGCATGGTCTCGTCGAGGAACCCGGGGCTGGGATAGAACCACAAAGCTTTCCGCCATTGGCTTGCAGTAAAACCCGTCTCTTCCAGCAATTCCCTCTTCGCGGCAGCCAGCTTGCTTTCGCCAGGCTCAATGCGGCCCGCAGGCAACTCCCACAGGTAGGATTCGGCGGCATAACGGTATTGACGCTCCATTAACACCCACGGAGCGCCTTTGGAATCGTCAACCGCCAGAACAACAATGGCCCCAGGATGGCGAATAATGTTCCGCCGCACCCGGACGCTCTGTGGCTCCACGATCTCCTCAGAAACCAAACTGAAGATGGGGCCACGAAAAATAGTTTTCGAGGAGAGCACTCGCGCGGAACTCTTAGAGGACTTCTTGGGTCGCGCAGACATGCGAACCATAATACTTGATGGAAACTTGGGGGAATCGGTTGATCGGATCATCGGGTGATCGGGTGATCGGGGGAGTGTCTCGGTTACTGAAAATCAATCGCCGGAAAAACGATAGAATTGTCCGATGAAGCTACGGACCATAACGGCACTAAAGAGAAACTGTATTCCGCATATAAGACACGGAAGCCTTTAACAGATTTCTCCGGGGCAGAAGACAAAGGCCCGGCTACTGGTCTGGTAACGCGATTTCTTCCAATGATGAACCAAAGAAGAGGGGCCGTGACTTCCGATCACCCGATCACCCGATCACCCGATGAACCGATTCCTCACATCACCCGGTCACCCGGTCACCCGATCAGACGCATCACCCTGATTGGCGCCGGCAATCTGGCCAGTGCGCTGGGGCCTGCATTGCAGGGCGCAGGGTACCGCATCGATGAAGTTGCCGGAAGGAACCTGCCCGAGTCGCGGCGGCGTGCGAGGGCTCTTGCCCGGAAACTAAAAGCCAAGGCAACAATTCTGGAAGAGCTTGAGTTTGGGTCGGACATCGTCTGGCTGTGCTGTACCGACGACGCTTTGGCAGATATCGCACGGCGGCTGGCCCAGCGGGATAGATGGAAAGGGAAAGTTGTCTTTCACTCCAGTGGCGCGCTCACCAGTGATGTTCTTTCGCCTTTAAAGCTTGAAGGGGCAATCGTGGCGTCGCTTCATCCCATGATGACTTTTGTAGCCGGTTCCGCGCCTTCAATGGAAGGTGTTCCGTTTGCCGTGGAAGGCGACCGCAAGGCCATTGCGATTGCCCGCCAGATTGCCAAAGCGTTGAAGGCCGATGTCTTCGAAATCAAGAAGACGGCCAAAGTCCTCTATCACGCCCTGGGATCATTCTCTTCCCCCATGCTGGTGGCTACGCTGGTCACCGCAGAGCGAGTAGGACTCGCTGCCGGGCTCTCCCAAAAACAGTTGCGAAAGATCATGGCCCCCATTTTGCGCCAGACTCTTCAAAACTATCTGCAAGCAGGAGCGGCAGCGGCCTTTAGCGGTCCGGTCAAACGTGGCGACGTGAATACAATTCGCGGCCACTTCGAGCACTTAGACAAAGTGCCGGCAGCGAGCGAGGTTTATCGCGCCTTGATTAAGTCAGCATTGATGGACTTGCCTTCCAAGAACCGCAAGGCTCTCGCTGATCTACTAAAGAACAGATAGCGAGTTTTTACCGCAACGGACGCAAAGGTCGCAAAGGAAAATAAACATCACGCCATCAATGCGGAAGCTCAGTGACCAAAGCTCCTTGACGGAAGCTTCTAGATCCGGGCTTCCCTTCGCGTCCTTAGCGTACTTTGCGGTGAAGTGTTTAGATCTTCAGAGGGTCAAATGCTGAGTGCTAATTGCTGAGTGCTCCTTCACCGCGACGTAAACAGGTGCCCCATTTTTTCTTTCTTGGTGTTCAAGTACCGCTCGGAGGCGGCATGCGGGGGTACTTCGCAAGGGACGCGCTCCACAACCTTGATCCCAGCAGATTCCAGGGCGGAGACTTTTTGCGGATTGTTGGAGAGCAGGCGCACGGCCTTTAATCCCAGCGCACTCAAAATCCCGGCGGGGAGCTGAAATTCGCGGTGGTCGGCCTTGAAGCCCAGTTCCTCGTTGGCCTGGACGGTATCCATCCCTTTATCTTGCAGTTCGTACGCCTGCAACTTAGCCATCAGTCCGATGCCCCTGCCCTCCTGTTGTTCGTACACCAACACGCCGTTGCCGGCTTCTCCAATCAGGGAGAGCGCCATTTCGAGTTGCTGGCGGCAATCGCAACGGAGCGAGCCAAAAACATCACCAGTGAGGCATTGGGAGTGAATACGAACCAGGGGCGGCGAGGAATGGATGTCACCTAGCACCAACGCCACAGCCGATTCAGCCCGGCGGTCATCGCCAACATGGCCTTCAAAACCCATAACGCGAAAGTGTCCCCAGATGGTAGGGAAATCGGCCTCCGCCAGCTTGCGAACCTGGGATTCAGAATTCACATTTCTA
>DATMMY010000437.1:0-6833 GCA_035569515.1 Candidatus Solibacter sp.
GCCTGGGAAAACCGTGCGGGAGGCGTTCCCAGCAGCTCCCGCTATCTGGAATTAGCGGATTTGGCCCTGGGATTCAAGAAGCCGGAAACCAAAAAGAAAAAAGGCCTGTCCGGCGCCCACCAAACGCACAAAACCGAACCCTATTCAAGCTGAAACGCAGCCTTTTTCTGCTCACAACTTCTTGCGGTCAGAAACGGTCAAGACACGTTTGCAAATCCGGTCTCTTGCGTGGCGATATGCTTTCCCAGGGAGAGGCCTCAAATTGCTTCCAACTCGGCTACGGTTCGTTCATTCTGCACGTTGCCGGTATTCAGCGTGGAACCTGGCTCAAGAAGCAAAATATGGGTTTCTTCCAGAGCGTAAGGCATGTGCTCAACACCGTGGGGAATGATGATGAATTCACCAGGCGAGATCGTTTCATCGGTCTCGTGGCCTTCAGGATGGCGGATCTTCATGTGGAGCTGGCCACTGGCAACCATGAACAGCTCGTCTTCTTTTTCATGGTGGTGCCACACGAACTCGCCTTTGAGTTTGACGAGCTTCACCTGAAAGTCATTGATCTGGCCCACAACTTTGGGGCTGAAGTAGTCTTGAAACCGGTCGAATTTCTCGGCAAGATTCACGACGCGCACGGCACACTCCTTATCCATCGCAACATCGCTCGCGTTTGATGATGCACATGGATATATACATTTGATGATGCACATGGATATATACATAGGTTCTCTTTATGAGAGCCAAACGTCAAGGGTGTTGGGTTGGCTGGCACATGGAAGTTTTTTGCTTAGTAAGGCCAGCGGGGTAAGCAATGGCGGCGATGGTACGGCTCCACATGTTTTGAGAACAGCATTAAGGGTAAAATAGAGGGTTCTATTCTTACTCCTGCTTCTAAGGATCACTATGGCGACAGCAGAAACTTCCGCACCTCCGATTGTTATTCCTTACGGCCCTTTCCGTAACGAACCTTTAACTGATTTTACGAATGCCGAAAACGCGCGCCGCATGCGCGAAGCGCTGGTCAAAGTTCGCGCCGAGTTGGGGCGCGAATACGACATTGTGATTGGCAACCGCCTCATCAAGACCACTGGAAAAATCAAATCTGTAAATCCGGCCCGTCCTTCGGAAGTGGTTGGCATCTTTTCAGAGGCCGAAAAAGAGCATGTTGATCTGGCGGTCCAGGCTGCGGCCAAAGCCTTTGAGAGCTGGAAGCGTACGCCGGTGAAAGAGCGGGCAGCCTTGTTACACAATGTCGCGGCAATTCTGCGCGAGCGGCGCTTTGAGTTTAGCGCTTGGATGGTCTTTGAGGTAGGCAAAAACTGGGCTGAAGCCGATGCCGACATCGCCGAGACCATCGACTTTGCCGAGTACTACGCGCGTGAGGCCTTGCGTCTGGCGCAAGCCAAGCCCGAAGTGCAAATCCCGGGCGAGCATGACTCCTTTATGTATATTCCGCTGGGTGTAGGCGCTGTTATTGCTCCCTGGAATTTCCCGTGCGCGCTTCTGGGCGGCATGACCCTGGCCTCCATCGTTTGCGGTAACACCGTGGTGATGAAGCCGTCGCATGATTCGCCGACCGTCGCCGCCAAGCTCTTTGAGGTGTTGCAGGAAGCCGGTGTGCCGGATGGTGTGGCCAATTTCTGTCCTGGCACCGGACATGGGTTTGGGACGGGCTTGGTTGAGCATCCCCTGACCAGGTTCATCGCATTTACCGGCTCCAAGGAGGTCGGATTGGACGTGAACCAGCGCGCCGCGGCGCCCCGGCCCGGTCAGAAGTGGATCAAGCGCGCCATCCTTGAGATGGGCGGAAAGGACGGTATTATCGTGGACGCCGATGCCGACCTGGATGCCGCAGTCGAGGGAGTTGCCCAGTCGGCTTTTGGTTTTTCCGGCCAGAAGTGCTCCGCCTGCTCCCGCGCCATCGTCGACGAAAAGATTTACGATGTCTTCCTGGAGCGGCTTAAGGACCGCGTAGCCAGTATCGAGGTAGGCGATCCGGTTGAGAACAAGGCCATGGGTCCGGTAGTCAGCGAAAAACAATACAAGAAAATTCTGGAGTACATCGAAATTGGCAAGAAGGAAGGCCGTTTGATTCAGGGCGGTGCGCCTGCAAAGCAACCCGAAGATGGGTATTTCATCCAGCCTACAATCTTTGCCGACGTAGCTCCGAACGCCCGGATCGCGCAGGAGGAGATCTTCGGGCCGGTGCTGGCAGTCATCAAGGCCCGCAATGCCGATGAGGCCCTGGAGATCGCCAACAACACTGAATTCGGGCTTACCGGAGCCATCTATTCCACCTCCAGGGAGAAGCTGGAGCGTGCCCGGCACGAGTTCCATGTCGGCAATCTGTACCTCAATCGCAAGTCCACGGGCGCCATGGTGGGAGCGCATCCCTTTGGCGGGTTCAACATGTCCGGGACAGACTCAAAGGCCGGGGGGCCTGATTATCTGCTTCTGTTCAGCCAGGGCAAGTCGATTGGGGAAAAACTTGGGTACGCCGAACCAATCAGCTAGAAACGGCAGGAGCCCTCGCATTTAAGGGGGGCTCCAGTCTTCCTGTCAGCAGTCTTATTGAGTTTTATTGACTTAAGAGCAGCAGTGCATCAGAATAGAGGCAATTGGCTGTCCTTCTTTGCAGCCAAATCCGCTCTTATGACGCGCTCCAGCAGTTGAGTGTGTCGGATTTAAGGACCACTGCTCATGGCCAAAATCCTGTGCGTCGACGATGAACCTCACGTAGTTACCTTAAAGTGCGCCATTCTGGAAGCGGCCGGGCACACTGTAACCGCCTCTACCTCCGCCCGCGATGCCATGGAAAAGCTTCAAAACAACACCTATGACGCCGTGGTAACTGACTGGCGACTGGGCGATGCGAATGGCCGGGCCGTAGTGCAGGCTGCCAAAAGCCACAGCGCCATGCCCGTGGTGGTGGTTTCAGGCTACGTAGCGGAAGCGTTTCAGGCGGCCGAGCCGCTAGCGGATCTCTATCTGGAGAAGCCGGTCAACCCCGAAGAGCTGGTAACGATTGTGAACGAGTTGCTGAAGAGCAGCGAAAAAGCCGCGCCCATGTGAATTTCGGCAATCGATCCGGCAGGCCGGAATCATTTCAATTTTCCAAGTTACGCAACTACGAAATTCTCAGCGTGTGAACGGGCGCCCGCATCCAACGAGCACAAAGTTCTACTGACCGGTACTGATGCCTAACGGCCGCCTGCAGGATTGGCCGCCGCTACCGATGTGGCTGCCGCCTCAGCAAGTATGCGGTGATGTATGGTGAACAGAGCCAGTTCGAGCCGGTCCGATACCCCAATTTTGTCATAGACATTGCGAAGATAGTTCTTGATGACCTGCTCGGTGGTTCCGAGCTGGGTGGCGATTTCTTTGTTCTTGTAGCCTTGAACGATCAAGGCCACAATCTTCAGTTCTTTGGCCGTCAGGCGGTCGCGGACGCGCGCCCCCACCAGGTCGTTTTCGGCGGTTTCCTTGCTCTCAAGGGTGTCCTGCACCCACGTTTCGCCCTTGTTGACCTTGCGGACGCACTGCACTAGCGCCTCTCCGCTCACGTTGCGGTAAATTACGCCATGCACTCCGTTGGTCAGATAGTGGCGAGAGTCCTGGCTGGCGTCGGCGATCACCACCAGCTTGGTTTTGAACTTTCGGGCGGATTCCACCACCGCTTGCAGGTTGGAGTGTATGTCGGAACTCAAGATCAGGACGGAAGCGTGGAATTTTTCCAGCGCCATCATCATTTTTTCCGAGTTTTCAGCTTGTGCCACAATGCGCAGGTCGTCTTCCACGGCCAGAACTTTGGCTGCGCCCGTGCGGAAGATTGCTTGGTTGTCGGCCAGGATGATCTTCAGCATTATTTGGTTCCTTTGCTTTTGCGGATGAACTTGTATTCGTCAATCACGCAGGCCACGCCGTTGCGCTTTTTCCCCTTGGCATTTTTCGGGCCGCCCTCTCGCCGCACCACTCGTCCGGAGCAGTGGACTTCAACATCGCTTGGGGTCCCCAGAACTTTGGCGGGCAGGGTAATATCAAACTCAATGGGCGAGCCCACGGCCAAATCGGTATTGGCCTGGATGTAGACACCTGCAGCGCTAACATCGGCCGTGGTTCCGCTGTCTACTGCGTCACCTTTTTGCCGTATACGAATAGGCAATTCCAGTGGAAATCGTTTTCCCGTTCGAGATTCTGACATTTGCCTCCTCATGATGCGCAATCTACCTGGGCAGGCGGATAATTCTATATCCTGGGGGAAAAGATTCTAATTTTTATATCACGAAATAGTAAAGTAGCACACGGGTTTTCAATACTTGAGCTGTATACCTAAGCGGTGCCCATCCCTAAAAGGTGCATGAATAAAAGCTACAAGACATCACGGCGGGACTTACAGCTCAAAATTGCCGATGTTGGCAAGCAAGCTACCCCTATTTCCGTTTGACTGCAAGGACATTTTTTGGAGTTCGCGAAAAAGCCCAGGCTCATCGGAGGAGATGTCGCGCAAGAGTCTTTCTAAGAAGTCGGTGTAGTTTGGACTTTGGTCTTAGATCACCCGATTCATTCGGCTAGTCTTTGGTAAAAATGCCCGCAATCGAGTATCCCAGCATCAGGCCTATCAGGGCCATGGCGGCTGCGGCGGGCCACAGATGCTCGCGCAAATTCCGTTTGACATCGAGTTTCTCTTTTACCGTTTGCTTCACGGTTTGCCGCAACTCAACCACGGAGTTGTGAATCTGCTGGCGCTGCTGCGCGGCGCGCTTTTCGAGAATGTCGACTGGAGTGCTTGAAGTTGGGGTACTTGAAACTCGGATGCGTGAAGTTGGGATGCCTGAAGTCATGCGGTCCTCGCCTCATTCTGGATCCAAACCTGGTCCTGCTTTAATACTTCCAAGGTCCGCTTGGGGGACATTCCTACCGACTTGATGGCCCTGTATCCAAGCCAGCCCAGCGCGATGCCGGCCACCATGTAGGCCGCGGCAACGATCAGGGCAGCCCACAGCCAGGAATAGGCGCTGGGCAAGAACCATGCCTGAAGCAGAGCTATCAAGGAGAAAGTCAGCGCAGCCCAGCCCATGAGCAGAAAAGCTGCCGCTATGAGCAGCAGCGGCAAAGAGCTTTTCCAGGCGCGAACCTTCTCCCTGACTTCGGCTTGCAGGATTTGAAGGCGAGTTTCAAAAAATTCTTTGAGCTCCGCTTTTGTCTCCGACAATATGACGCCAATCGACTTGTCAGTATGCACGGTTCGCCCTCCACTTTCTGATTCCCATTCCCAGCAGAATTCCCAGAACGCACGCAGCGACTATCACGTACTCCGGGTGCTCTCGCGAGATCCGGCTGGCGCGATGGCGTGCCTGGTAATAACCCGCTTTTGTCCGCTCGCCCAGCTCCTCGGCTTTCTGTGCTGCCGTCTCTCTCAATTCCCGGATACGCGTTGCCGTTGCCTGCCGAAGATCGTGGGCCTTCGCTTTCGCGGTCTCAGCCAGATCGTTGAGGTGGGTGACTGCGGACTCGGTAGTCTGACTTCCCAACTCACGCATCTGCTCCCGCGCTTTGCGCAAGATGCTGACAGCCGTTCCCAAGGCCTCGCCGATCTGCCGGGCACGCTGCGCAAGCGCAGGCGCGTCGGGACCATCGGAGCCGCTATGCGCCTCCGGGTGGTTTGAAGGGTACGGGGAAGGATAAGTGTCAAAATTCGGAACATCTGAGCTCTGGTGCAATGTCTCAGTCATGGGAAGCCCATCTCCTGGGGGTTGAAAATACTTGCTAATAGGATGTTCATTTTGAGCCACATGTTTGAAGAAATCGCAGCGAATGTGGGCGGCATCCCCGGCTGTCCCGAGTTTCTGCCGTTACGTTTTCCAAGCACGAATTGGGGAAAAAGAGCAGATCTGGGTGACCCCGGTTGGCTGCTTCTGCGATTACTACTGGCCAATGGCCGTTGGTCACGACCGGCAAAACTATCGGCAAGCGATATTTTGCCGAGCCATACAGGAATCCATAGCGGCCCTTGGATTCAGATATGAGATTCGATATTAAGACGATTTCTTATCCAATAAGTCATTGATTTATAAGATCTTACAAAGACTTATCGTGTGGCATCTCTCATGCACTCACACTCGCAGTGTGTTCGCCCGATTTTAGTGGGTATAGATGGCAAAGGGCAATTAAAGGGCAATTAAAAAGAGAGGTGGGACAATGCGCATGAGTAGTGAGGTTTTTTCCTATAAGCGCGGGATGCTCCTTTTATCCTGCATGGCGGTCCTTGCATTACTCACGGCAGTACCAGTATGGGCGCAATCAACTGTGGCAACCGGAAGTATTCAGGGGACGGTCACCGATCCTTCCGACGCAGTAGTTGCAAACGCCAATATAACGATCACCAATAAGGCGACTGGTCAGATCATCAAAATAAAAAGCACCTCATCAGGCGCGTATCAATCTGGAGCATTGGCGCCGGGCGAGTATGAGGTGAGGATTGAAGCTCCTGGCTTCCAGACAACTGTGATAACCATTCCAGTGCAAGTAGGCGTAATAGCTTCTGGAAATACCAGGCTCACCGTAGGTAAGACCTCAGAAGTGGTAGAAGTCACAGATTCCGCCGTCCAGGTGAATACCGAGCAGTCCACGGTGCAGGGAGTACTGACGGCACAGCAGATTGAGAACTTGCCGATCAATGGGCGCAACTTTCTTGACCTGGCACAATTGGAGCCAGGCGTCCAGATCCAGGATGGCAGCAATTTCGATCCAACCAAGAATGGTTTCTCCTCGATTTCCTTTGGCGGACGCTTTGGCCGCACCGCTCGCATTGAGGTTGATGGCATTGATATCAGCGA
>DATMMY010000438.1:0-3168 GCA_035569515.1 Candidatus Solibacter sp.
CCGGTTGCCAGGTTACCCACAGAAATCCGCAAGACCAATTTTCCATTTAATACCGTGTCGGAGAGAAACACTCGACCGGTGGCATTCACCTTGTTGATGATCGCTTTGTTTTCTTCGTCGGAACCTCTATAGCGGAAGCAAACCGTCGAAAAAGGAACCGGGGCCACGCGTTCGAAAGCGGAGTGATTGTCCACGAGTTGCGCAAATTTTTGCGCCAATTGAATATGCAATCTCAGCATGGCCTGAATCCGCTCGAGTCCGAAATAACGCATCACAAACCACAGCTTGAGCGCGCGAAAGCGATGCCCCAGGGAAACCCCATAGTCCATCAGGTTATGGGCGCGCGGGTCCTCGTCAGGGCGAAGATACTCCCGGCTTAGTGAGAACGCCCGGCGAAGAATGTCTGGACAGCGCGTGTAGAAGGCGCTCAAATCAATCGGTGTGAGCAGCCATTTGTGGGCGTTGAATACCAGCGAGTGGGCGCGCTCCACTCCATTCAGGATGTGCCGATGTTCCGGCAAAATAGCGGCCGCGCCCGCATAAGCGGCATCCACGTGCAGCCACATGCCATATTTTTCTGCGATATCGGCCATTGCCGGCACCGGGTCAACGCTGGTGCTGGAAGTTGTGCCCACCGTTGCCACCACGCAAAAAGGCCGTTTGCCGGCAGCCCGGTCTTGCTCAACCATGGCTTCCAGCGCATCTGGACGCGCGCGGAATTCAGAGTCCACAGGGACTTTGCGCACATTGCTTTGGCCAATCCCCAGGGTAATAGCTCCCTTTTCAACCGATGAGTGCGACTGGTCTGAAGTGTAGAGCACCAGGTTAGGCATACCGCCATTGATCCGGATTTCAGGAGCCGCTAGCTCCCGCGCTGCGGCGATTGCATGCATGGTGCTGACCGATGCAGTGTCATAGACCATGCCAAACCATCCCTCCGCCAACCCCAGCCACTGGCGCAACCAATCCAGGGTGACCTGCTCCAGTTCGGCCACCGCCGGCGAGGTCTTCCAGTGCAGACCATTAGTGTTCAGCGCGGCAGCCAGCATCTCCCCCAGGATCGCCGGGGTTGAACCCGTACAGGCGAAGTAGGCAAAAAACCGAGGATGATTCCACTGCGTCACAGCTGGCATGATCACCGCGTCAAAGTCACGCATGATCGCTTCAAAAGATTCTCCCTGGGTTGGGGCCGAACGGGGCAGCGCATCTGTAAGTTCGCCGGGTTTTAGTGACGACAGGACTGGATATTGGCCCAGATTGCTCAGATATTCAGCGATCCACTCCACGGCTTCATGCCCGGCCCGGCGGAAGTCCTCAACATATTCATTTGACGGGATTTGTTGATCTGTGGTGGTTGCGGTATCTTTGGCATCAGTTGGTCTGCGCATAGGTATTTGGTCAATTTAAGCCGCGTTAACAAGCTTGCGGAAAATTCGCATTTTGATCTTGGCTTGTATCAGGGCACGAGTTTACTCGTGCCGCAAAGCTTTTAAAATCAATTGGGCTTTAGCCCCTGCAGGTCCAAGGCGAGCACGAAAAAGACTTTTTCAGCAAGCTCGTTAAGCCACTAACTCGCAATGCTTTTCTTCTCTCGTGCCGCAGGAACGCCGGATTGTAAGGCGCCACCGGGTCGATTTTACGTGTTTGTAATCATTAACATACACTAATTCTTGACATTCGCGAACTGTGTAGACTACTATCCGTTGAGCATGTACGCCAATCGATTTAGCTACGCGTTTACTTACCGCTACTCTTACCGGAGTGGCGGCGTAGCGGGTCTGGTGTGCTGATCGCAATCGATAAGTAAGTACATCACAAATTCCGCAAGCCGCGACTCCTGAATACGAGTCGCGGCTTTTGCATTTTTAGGGGTTTTGACCAATGGGTACACAGATCCAAGAGGGCGTGGGATTGCTGCAGAAGCGAAAAGAAATAGACCTGCTGGATGCGGAGTTGCTGCGGTTGCTCAATGAGCGGGCCCGGATCGTCTTGGAATTGGCTGCGATCAAGAAATCTTCCGGCCTGCCCGCCTTTGACGGCCAGCGTGAGCAGGAAGTACTGGACCGAATCCACCGGCAGAACCAGGGGCCGCTGGAGCCCGAGAGTGTTGTCACGGTGTTTCGCGCCATCATCCACGAGTTTCGCAAGATTGGGGAAGCTGCCATGCGGCAGTTGAAATAAAACTTTTTATAAGGGGAGCATCGCAATGGTGATCAATATGGCATTGAACTCAACTGAGGCTGAACTTCAACATGTAATTGACCGGGTCAAGGAGTGCGGGTTTCAACCGCACATCACCCGGGGAGCAGAACGGGTGATCGTAGCCGCTGTGGGCGCTAACGGCTCCCGGAGCAGTCTTGAGGCCCTCAAGGCTGCTCCCGGAGTGGAAGATGTGGTTCCAATTGCGCATCCATTCAAGCTGGTGAGCCGCCAGATCAAGCCGGAAAGAACGCGCGTGATGGTGGGCGAGGTCTGTATCGGCGGTGAAGAGGCTGTAGTGATTGCGGGACCGTGCTCGGTGGAGTCGCGCGAACAGATCTTATCCACTGCCAAAGCCATCAAAGCGGCGGGAGCGACCATGCTGCGTGGCGGAGCCTACAAACCCCGTACCTCGCCTTATGATTTTCAAGGCTTGGGACTTGAGGCGCTGCGTCTGCTCCAGCAGGTGCGGGAGGAAATCGGCCTCCCTGTAGTGACGGAGGTAATGAGCACCAACGATATCCAGCTCATCGCCGATCACGCCGACATGCTCCAGGTAGGCGCCCGCAACATGCAAAACTACGACCTCCTGCGCCAGCTCGCGAAAATAAACAGACCCATCCTGTTGAAACGCGGCCCTTCCGCCAGCGTGAAGGAATGGTTGCTGGCTGCCGAATATCTGCTGGCTGGCGGTAACCCGAACGTGGTCCTGTGCGAGCGAGGCATCAAGACCTTCGATACCGAGATGATGCGCAACACCCTTGATTTAGCGGCCATCGCCATGGCCCGCGAGCTTTCTCACCTGCCCGTAATTGCCGATCCCTCGCACGGCACTGGCAGAAGAGATCTGATTCAGCCGGCCAGCCGCGCAGCGCTGGCCATCGGCGCAGACGGCCTTATGATTGAAGTTCATCCCTGTCCCGAGCGTGCCTTGTCGGACGGAGCCCAATCTTTGAATCTGGAGGAATT
>DATMMY010000439.1:0-10214 GCA_035569515.1 Candidatus Solibacter sp.
TTTTGAAAGTATGTCTTTCTACGATTACACCATTTCTTAAAATGCCAAATAGAAGCTAACAGCCAGTAGCTGCTTCGGACCAATGGCTTCAGAGTAAATTGGTGATAAGTATTTTGGCGCTGCCGGTGTTATCAGGAGGCACTCCCTCGCGCAGCCATGCCGCTTTGATTTATCCTCAAGGTCTCAGAAAACATGAAGATACTGGTTATCGGTAACGGCGGCAGGGAGCATGCGCTGGTCTGGAAGCTGCGGCAATCCGCCCGCGTTTCGGAGATCTTTTGCGTTCCCGGCAATGGCGGAATCTGTGAAAGCGCCACCTGCGTAGCGGGCGATCCCAGGAACATTGAGGGGCTGCTTGGTCTGGCCCACCAACTGCAACCGGATATTACCGTGGTAGGCCCTGAATTGCCTCTCTCTCTCGGCCTCGTGGATGAATTCAAGCTGCGCGGGCTGCCGGTCTTTGGCCCTACCCAGGCTGCGGCCCAACTTGAATCGAGCAAGAGCTTTGCCAAGGAGTTCATGCAGCGCCACCAGATACCCACGGCCCACTACGCTGTCTGCTCCTCAGAGGAAGAGCTGCGCAAATCCCTGGGGCTGTTTTCCACGCCCATCGTAGTGAAGGCAGATGGCCTGGCGGCAGGTAAGGGCGTCGTCATTGCCAATACGAAAGAAGAAGCCGCCACCGTGGGCGCCGAGCTGTTCAGCGGAAAGCTGCTGGGTACGCCCTCGGAACGCGTAGTTCTGGAAGAGTATCTGCATGGCGAGGAGGTTTCCTTCCTGGTATTGAGCGATGGCGAGCGCGTGGCCCCCCTGGTGGCCTCCCAGGACCATAAGCGCGTCGGCGAAGGCGACACGGGCGCGAACACCGGAGGTATGGGAGCGTACTCAACCACCAAGCTGATCGATAACGCCATGGTTGAATGGCTGCTGAATCATATTGCCCGGCCGGTGGTTGCTGGAATGAAGCTGGAAGGGGCCGAATACCGGGGAGTACTTTACTGCGGCCTCATGATGACCGCACGTGGCCCTATGGTGTTGGAGTTCAACTGCCGTTTCGGCGATCCCGAAACTCAGGCCGTGCTTATGCGCCTGGAAAGCGACCTGGTGGAGGCCCTGGAGGCTTCGATTGAGGGCCGGGTCAGTGATGGCATCTTCAATTGGTCGCCGGACGCCTCGTGCTGCGTTGTAATCGCGTCCGGGGGATATCCGGGCAGCTTTACCGCCGGACAGAAAATTTCTGGCCTGGAACAAGCGGCAAAATTGAAAAACGTTCAAATATTCCACGCCGGAACCAGCAAACGCGATGACGGTGTTTATACCAGTGGAGGCCGGGTGCTGGGCGTCACCGCGCGCGCGCCCAAACTGCAAGACGCCCTCGCCAAAGCTTATGAGGCTGTGGGGATGATTCATTTTGAAGGGATGCACTATCGAAGAGATATTGGGGCGCGGGCCCTCAAAGCGGCCCGCCCGTGACAACTGTTGGCGATGATGAAAAGGTCCACGCAAAAAAGACTCTGTTGTTCTTGTTCTCATTCGTGTTGATTCGCGTAATTCGTGGCTAAAGCTTTTGCTTTTTCCGGACAGCCTCCGGAAAAACGCTGAAAACTCTTGCGAAAGGAACCTATGAACGTGCCACTTGTCTCCATTGTGATGGGGTCAGATTCAGATCTGGAAATTATGAACGAGGCTGCCAAGGCCCTTGAGGGCTTTGGCATTCCTTATGAAATAGACGTCACTTCAGCTCATCGGTCTCCCGCCCGCACCAGCGAGTTCACCCGCAAAGCCGCTGGCCGGGGCATCAAGGTGATCATCGCCGGCGCGGGAGGAGCAGCTCATCTTGCCGGCGTGATCGCCGCAGAGACCACTCTTCCAGTCATTGGCGTTCCTATCCCCTCCACGCCTTTGAATGGGATGGACTCCTTGCTCTCCATTGTGCAGATGCCCGCCGGAATTCCCGTGGCGACCGTGGCCATTGGCAAAGCCGGCGCCACGAACGCCGGAATTCTTGCGGCCCAGATAATTGGCCTGAGCGATCATCAGGTTGCAGAAAAGCTAAAGCAGCACAAGGAAAAGCTGGCGCAAGGAGTGGAAGAGAAATCGCGCAAGCTGCAAGAGTCCAGGAAGAAATAGAAGTCTCTACCACTGATTTTCAGTGAGGCCACTGATAAACCTGATTTGCCGCGAATTCACGCGAACGAGCGCGAATAAAACCCAAAAGCACATCGCATAACTATTCAACTTCCTTTGAGCTTTTGCTTATCTCGGGCCATCCATGAAACCAGCGGCAACCTTGGTTTTCCTTTGCGCCCTTTGCGTCCTTTGCGGTAAAACTTCCCTTCGGAGAAGGCGACACAATATCCATGACAACTTCCATCAACGCGGTAGCTATTATTCCGGCGCGACTGGCTTCCACCCGGCTGGCGCGCAAGGTTTTGCGCGAGATTGCCGGAAAGTCCATGCTGGCGCACGTGTACGAAGCGGCAAAGAAATCGCCGCTCTTGCGGGACGTAATTATTGCCACCGATTCAGACGAGGTGCTGCAAATAGCCAGGTCGCAGGGCTGGAAGGCGGAGATGACGTCGCCCCAGCATCGTAGCGGGACCGATCGCATCCATGAGGTGGCGCAGCGTGTGAATGCGGATATCTACGTCAACGTTCAAGGGGACGAGCCATTGGCGCGTCCCGAACACCTTGAAGCCTTGCTGTGGCCCATGAACAGGCCGGAGGTAATGGTCTCCACCATCAAGACGCCCTGCCCTCCCCACGATGTGGATAATCCCAATGCCGTGAAGGTGGTAACGGACAAGAACGGCCGCGCCCTGTATTTTTCCCGCTCCACCATTCCCTTCAATCGCGATCAAAGCAGTGGGGTGCAGTATTTCAAGCACCTGGGATTTTACGCCTATCGAAAAGCCGCTCTGGAGCGGTTCTGCAAGTTGCCGGAAGCATTTCTGGAGGCGGCCGAGCGGCTGGAGCAATTACGGTTTCTGGAGAACGGCATCGATATTTACGTGGAAGAAACCCCTTACAACACAGTAGGGGTCGACACGGAAGAGGACCTACGACGGGTGGAAGAGATGCTCAGGTCGCGAAGCTAAGCGGTTCGTATTTGCCCACACTTCCGCCGCCCTGATCCTCTTGGAGATGGACGGGTGGGAGTGAAAGAGGACCTCCACGATTCGGGAAGGACTCCGTTCGCTCAAATTCTGAGCAGTCAACTTTTCCATGGCTGTGATAAACGGTGTAACGCTGGGGACTGACTTCCAGCAATAGAGGTCTGCCTGGCGCTCAGCCAGCCTGGAATAAGCGTTCAATGCCGGTTTGAGCAGTATGGAGAGCACGCTCGAAACCAACACGAGCATTGGCAGGTTGGCGAAATCCGTAAGATGCTGCAGCTTTGTCACCTGGTGTAATTCGTTCGTAGCGAATTGAAGCACCCAGTTAGCGGCCCAGAACCCGGCCAGGGTTACTACTCCTTCCATCACGATGCTTTTGAGGATGTGACCGTGTACGTGGTGGCCAAGTTCGTGGGCCATCACCGCTTCTATCTCGTCATTGTTGTAGTTTTGCAGCAAGGTGTCGGCAATAATGATGCGCCGTGTATTTCCCAGCCCAGTCAGTGCCGCATTGGCCTTCTTGCTTTTCTCCGACAACTTCCATTCATATACGCCCCGGATTTTTGTCCCCGCTCTCTCTCCCAGCCTTACAAGCCTCGCTTTCAACTCCTCGTTTTGGAGTGGAACGAATTTGTAGAACAGGGGAAACAGAACCACCGGGGCAATCTGCACGAAAAGCACGATCAAGGCAAAGAAGACGAGCCAGGCGATGATCCACCAGTGGGCCGGGGAGGTCCGTATCAGCGCGTAGATGATTTCAGCGATCACGCTCCCCAGGACAAGCCCCAAGACCCAGCCTTTTACTTCGTCCTTGATCCAGGCGCCGAGTCTTTGGTTGGAAAGATTGAAACGATGCTCCAGCCGGAAGCTGTAGAAATCCAGGCCCACTCCCAGGACCTTGCTGATCACACTGAGCAGCAGAACATAGAGGAACAACTGCAAGACATAATGATCTCCCGCCACCCTTATCGATAGGTCGCGCAGGCCGCGATTCCAGCCCGTCAACAGCAGAAGCGCGAGAAAAGCGACTCCAATCACCACGTCGGCGACTTCCAGCCAGCGCTTGATGCGGTTGTAACGGCGAGCGTCCGAGGTATCCGGCAGCGGGTTGGGGCTGGGCAAACTCATTGTTTGAATTCCAAGGTAACAAATTTGGCCTCAACCGGTGCGCTATTCACGACTGTATGGACGACAGGGTTGACCCAATTAAGCGCTCCGGGCTTGCCGTGAATTTCCTTGGTAGAGCCGTCCTCAAACTTCTGGATCAAGTTCAAGTCGGAGACAGCAACTGCCAGATGTGGAGTACGGTGCGCGTGTTTTTCCAGGGTGGCTGACGGTGGCAGGGTTACGCGGTTCAGTGTCCATTGATCGGAGGTGATCAACTGCTCCTCAGTGGGACAAGCCGACTTGTTGGCGGAGGCGCAGGGAATGGGAATCGAGCAGGCAGTGGTACAGGGGTTCACGTTGGAAGCGCTTTGCAGGAGTTCGATTGTAATATTGCGGAATACGCTGTCGCTGCGGTTGGTAATCGCGTGTGCGAAACCGCCCGGAGTGAACCTTACCTCTCCATCTTTCAGCACCAGCGGGCCGGGTTTTTGTCCTACTCTGGCGTTGATGAGATCCGCATCTCCCAAGGTCACGAACGCATAGTCATACCTGTGCCAATGCACCAGGGTTGAGGCCTTGGGCGGTGCGCTCACGTCAAAGACCCGAACGTAACTGTTGGCGAAGACCTGGTGATGGGAGGGCTCCGCCGTGATTTCAACTTCGCCGGGTTGCTGCGCCACGACCATGAAGGCCAGAAGCAAAAAGACTGTGCCAAAGAGTTTAGACATAAATGAACTTGTGGAGGCCGGGGTGATTGTAGCCTCAAGCCGGTCAAAGCTCAACTGGAGATCTTCCACCAGAACGCAATCAGTACAGCAGCGACAATAGCACCACCGGACGCCCCAATCCAGAAATTTTGCCACCAGCTATTGGTTGTTCGCATGATCCGTCGGTCATTCGAGATCAGCAGGATGAATATCAGTATGGGCACAGTCAGGACGCCGGCCAGGATCTGCGACCAGTACAGGACCTTGACCGGGTTCCAACGGATGAAATTCAAAGCGGCCGCCATAAACATGACCGCCGAAATCATCGCGTAAAAGCGAATTGCCTTCCAGGGGTTTTCGTTCAGGCCGCTTCTCCATCCCATGGCCTCCGCAACGCTGTAGCACATTGAGGCGACCAGCACCGGAAGGGCAACCATCCCTGCTCCTATAATGCCCAGCGCAAACAACACCCTTCCCAGGGCGCCGGCAGCCGGGGTAAGCGCCTCTGCGGCCATGCGGGTGGTTAAATCGTCGGCCAGAGGCACTCTCAGCACACTGCCCGCAGCCACCATGATCGCATAGCAGAGAATTGTGGTGACAAAAGCGCCGGTGTGGTGTTCACCGGCGCTTCCGCCCTCAAAGCGGACTCCGGCTATGGCCTCCTCGCGGCGTGAGCTTGTTTGCCAGACCAGAACATAAGGTGTCAGCAGCGATCCAAACACGGCGATCACGGTCACCGGATAGCCTGTGTTGTGGGGAATGCGGGGAAAGAGCGAGTAGCTGACGACCTGCCGCCAGTCGGGATGGGCCAGGATGGCGGAGGCAATGTAAATAAAGAGTGGCAGCGAAAGCAGCGCCAGCGTGTTGGTGATCTTGCGATAGTCGCGAAAGATCAGAACATACCAAACGGAAAATGCGATGGCTGCGATAAAGTAGCTGCGCGGCAACTCTATGATGATGGAGAAAGCATCGGTAACAGCCATCAGGTCGGCTATGATCATGGCCACGTTGATGACCACCACGGCCAACGCGCATATCAGCGCCACCGTGCGCCCGTAATTGCTACGGAGCAGGTCCACAAGTCCCTGGCGCGTCTCAACGCCGATTCGCGCGGAAACCGCAAAAACTGCCAGCAGAAACGGCACGCATAACAGGACAGACCAGAGTAAGGAATAGTGATAGAGCGATCCCGCAACCGTGGCCGTGATGACCAGGGAAGGATCAACATCGGAAGCCCCGGTAACCAGTCCAGGAAGAACGCGGCGAAAGGGGCCTCCCAGGCGAGGTCTGGGCGTCTGCTGCGGGGCCGGAAAGCTTACGATTTTTTCACGGTCAGCTACAGAACCCTTACGGGATCTTTGGAAGCTCACGGTGGAGGTCCCTTTCGATACGGCGTTCATGCCAGAGCCGCAGCGGTCTGGAATAGTTGATGATCCCGAAGGCGGCTATGGCCGCCAGCAGCAATACGCTGCTGAGAACCAGGAAGACCTTGGAAGCTCCTGTTTGTGAAATCTGAAGTACGACCAGGACATTGCGCGGCGTAAGCAGCATGGAGAGAGCAAGCGCAAACATGCCAATTCCCGCCAGCAGACCGGTTATATTCTTGGCCCAGCGCCCCTTAGCGTGGTAATCGGCAAAAAGGAGGAATCCGTAGGCAATCAGCCCTGCGATTACAACGAAATTCGCCACAATGGCGATCCACATCCTCAGATCCATGCTCTAGCTAGGACGCCAGCAGAGTAATTGCAGGTTGGAACAGGAATCCCGATTTATCTTTGGACGTGTAACCGATTGATTCCATGGAGGTTAGAATACCCGCCTAGAAAGTCCGATTCAGCACCAATACTATTCAGTCGGGACGGAGAGAGGGCCTATATTGCTGAAACCGGTCTGGCTTACCGCGTACAGCCGTAAAACCATTCCGTGGTTTACTCAGAAAGCAAGGGCTCATCAAACGCCGCTATCTTGTTTTTTATAAAATCTCGCCCACGCCGTGCGGCACATCAAGGAACAAAGAGGCTACTCCGATGAGCTGTTCCTTAGAACACCACGAAATGTTTCTTCTTTTTAGCGTGCTTGGTGGGAGTTGATGAGCCGTCCGCCGAAGCTACTATGACCGGTTTACTCTGGTTGGGACTGGCCCCAGTGTCAACATAGCCGGACTTGATGTCAATATAAGCCTCTTCGCGCAATTTGGTCAGGTAGGCACGGGCCGCCGGTTCCAGCTTCTCACTGTAGATGGCTTCGCGAATTCTATCTTCGATTTTTTTCAGCGGCTGTACTCCGGCTTCCTGGTGGTCGAGGACTTTGAAAATAAGGAACCCCTGCTTGGTGTGGATCACGTCCGTGACCTCGCCCGGCTTGAGAGAGAAGGTCTTGTCTTCCAATTCTTTGGCCAGTTCGCCGCGCTTGAATGCGCCAATGCCCCCGCCTTTAGAGGCGGTTGGCCCGTCGGAACTCTTCTTTGCCACCTCCGCAAAATCCGCGCCCTTGCGCACGGCTTCCAGAAGCTCCTTTGCTTTAGCTTCCGCCTCCGCCACTCTATTCGGATCTGGCGGCAATGGTGGTGCCGTGTGCTGGGTTCCTTCTTTGTTATCTTTGTCGCTGCTGGGCGGCTTGGGTGGCTCGAACGAAACCAGGATCTCGCTGAGATTTACCGCCTCGGGGACAGCGATATCCTTCTGATGGTCCTGGTACCACTTCTGGATTTCTTCGTTGCTGATCCGGACGCGAGAACCAACCTCCCGCGCGACCACCTGCTGGGCAACGATCTGGCTGCGGATCCGATCTTTAAAGTCCGCAAATGAGACGCCCTGCTGTGCGGCGGCCTTCTCCAGATCCTCCAGGGTTTCCAGGTTCATCTGCTGGCGAACCTCGTTGAGGCGCTTGACTACTTCGGTATCTCCGGTAATGCCAAGTTGCTTTCCCTTCTCCAGCAGCAACTGCTCGTCGATCAGGTCGCGCAGCACTTCCTTTTGGTGCTCATTCCATTTGGCTTCCCATCCGCTCGGATAACGGTCCTTCAGTTCCTGCTGTGACGACTGCCTGGCTCGTTCCAGGTCGCCGCGGGTGATGATGGAATCGTCCACGCGCGCAATGATTTCGTCCACAATATTGTCGGCATGGAGGACAACGGCTAATAGCAGGAGCGCCGGGGCGAACAGAGATATCTTTTTAACCATGAGAGAGTCTTCCAAAACGTGGGAATTATGACTATTTCAATTCTAGCAGCCGGAATTCAATTACCAAATTACTAAATTACATAATTACCAAGCTCCAGGGACCGGCGGCCCCCCTCTCATTTTTTCTTCTTCTTGTTGAGAAGTCCACCAAGCAGGCCACCAAGGTCCTGCTGCTGGCCTTGGTTTCCTCCTTGCAAGTTTTGCAGGGCACCACCGGCCAAGCCCCCTAAAGCCGGTAAAAACATGGGATTGGATGTGGTCCCCTTAATTAAGAACGGAATGCCGTTATTCTGAGGGGAACCGGAGATATTGGTGATCTTGCTCAGCAGACCGCCACCGCCAGCCAGTTTGGCCAACATCTTGAAATCCAGCGAATTGTTGCTGCCAATAATGCCGTTGCCGTTAAGCGTGCCGATCGAAGGCACATCCAACGTTAAATTGTCCGCGCGTATGCCTTCCGGAGCAACCCGCAAACCGGTGCTGAAGTTCTGGATCAGGGTATCCGAGCTGGACTGGAGCCCGGTGAACGCGGCGATCGCCCCCAATTTGGAAGCCAGATTAAATCCCGACAAATGGGTTCCGGAGATATTCACCGGGCCGGTAATCACCAGGTGATCCAAGGGACCTTCAGCAGCAAGATTCATGTTGGCAGTGCCGCCTTGTAGAGAAGCTCCTGAGGGCAGGAGTACTCCGAAGGCGGGCAGCAGGCCCTCAATGTCATTGATGGCCATGTTCTGTCCTTGCACCTTGAGATGAGCGATGGTGGCGTCGCCGCGAGAGTTAAGAGATCCGCCGGCTGTGGCCAGGCTGTTGCCGGTGTGCACGTTTGCTTTGAGAGTGCCGGTGTCTGAGTCCAGAGCGTAGTCCGAGTTGTAGTCCAGATTAATGGCCTGCCGGGCCGGGCCTCCACCCTTGACCAGGCGCAAGCTCGTGGCTTTGGCCTTGCCGTCCGAGTGCAACTGCCGGCCATCTGATTTGACTTTGCCCGAAAAGTCTACAATGCCGCCCAATCCAGAACTGGGATCAAAGAACCCGGTTGACGCCAGGTCGGCATGCTCCAGATTCAATTTCGCCTCCAGCGGTGTCTTGGCCGAGTCTTGATGGTTGAGCGGCCCCGCCTGTCCTTCCAGCTCCAGGGCCCCTCCACCGGGAGTCACGGCGCTCAAGGTGAAAGGAATGATGGAGTCGGCGGAAATGTTGCGGGCCAGCACATTGACCTTCTCGTACACCTGTTCTTTTCCGGCCGTATGTCCACTGCTGCGCCCTACCCTGATCTTCCCGTTCTGAATCTGAAATTTGCCGACCGAGAAATCAGTCGAGCGTTCCGGCGGATTGGGAGCGGATTTTTGCGCCGGCGCAGCCTTGCCGGAGGAGTTTCCCAGGCTGGAGTAGTTCCATTTGCCGGCACTGTTTTTTAAGAGCACGATGTCCGGATTTTTTATCGTAAGCGAACTGACTTTGATCTGGCGGGAAAAAATCAGAGGCATCCATTCCAATCCAATGGCCAGTGAAGAGGCGCGAAGAAACGGGCCCTGGCTGAAGGCCGGATCGTCGCTGATGGAGAGATCGCTGGCTTCCGCTCCGCCACTCAATATGGAAGCTGAGATCTTTCCAACATGCACGGTGCGGCCCAGGGAAGCAGAAAGCTTTTCTTCAATCTGAGGACGAAAGCTGTCTACGTTCACGAAGAGCGGAATGGCGAGAACCAAAAGAACCAGGACGCCAACGATGATGCCGAAAATAATCAAAAAGCGCTTCATAGTGGAATGCCCTCTATATTGTACGCGCCGGAGAAAATTACGGAAAAATTCAGTAGGGGATCATTTTGCGTGAGGCCGTAAGCTGTGTCCTACCATGCGGCGCACTAAAGCATTTGCAGAGTCCTTGAATCACTGAAGAAACGATCACTCCACAGGATTAGTGGATGGCCGGGATTGGAGGTTTTGCAAAAGGAGAAGGCCGATTCCTGCCAGGATCTGGACATCGGCGGCGTTAAAAATTCCTGTTCGCAAGCTCCCTATGCCGAGGTTCAGGAAATCGATGACTGCGCCATGGTTGAATATGCGGTCAATCAGATTACCAAGCCCGCCGCCAATGATGAG
>DATMMY010000440.1:0-13696 GCA_035569515.1 Candidatus Solibacter sp.
AGGCAGCATAGCCATCGCGCTTTCATGGTTCCCAGCGGCAACCTTAAATCTGTACGACTCGAAACTGACCGCCGTCGTTGTAGTCGTGATGGCTGCTGCCCTGGTTTGTCTTGGGCCGGGTGCATTTTCGCTCGATGCGCAACGGTTCGGACGACGCGTGATCGTCATTCCTCACACCGCCTGCCCTCCGGAACCATGAGTTCTCCGTTTTGGTTCCGCGCTTTGAACCAGGAATTCCCGTTTTTTTGCCATAGCTGACGGCTCCCGATTACCACGATCGTGGTATCACCCCATCTGGCTGATAGTGGTAGCAAAAAAAACTTCGATCTAGGGATGCGCTCCGTCCTGAATTCGGACAAACTGCCCCGCACTCGAATCTGAAAGGCCCGATTCGGTTGACCAAGGAGGCTTAATGCAACCAAACTCATCGCCTTGCGGAGCGAAAGTGGTTCCTGAAATGGGATTCCAGACTGGTTTGACAGACTCAACCAGCACTGTTCTCGACAAGCAGCAAGTGAACGTGTCCAAGGCGGAAATGAACCAACACATCCTCGCAGGCAAGAATAAAGCCTTAAGCCCACCTTCGCATCAGCGCGATCAAGTATCTATTTCGGTGTATGTTCTGGAAGCGAATCCCTTGGCGGCGGAGCACCTGCTGCGCATTCTGTCAAAAGACAGCCAATTCGCAGTGAAAATTCTCAAAAACGCGGTTTCGCAGGCGCCGGCCCAGCACAGAAGGCAGGTTCTCGTTATAAGCCAGGCGGGCATATCATCTCCGCTTCCCGTCTTCATCACAAGACTGAAACAATCCTTTCCCGACTCCGATCTGGTGTTTGTAGGTGAACTGGCATTCTGGCGAGAGTTGCAACAACTGCCGATGAGCAAGCGTGTCGGATTTGTCTCCTATCTTAATGTTGAAAAAAAACTTCTTCCTACGGTTCGGATTGTAGCAAGCCGGATTTCCCCGCGGAACGCCGTGCTCTACCGGTCTGGTTTAGCCCGCGATGCGTCGCAGCACACGACAAGTTGGCGGAAAATGACTCGACGCGAAGCTGAGATATTGGACCTTGTCCTGTATCGGCTTTCTAATAAAGAGATTGCCAGTGTCCTGAATGTGTCGGAAGCTACTGTGAAGTTTCATGTCTCAAACATTCTTTCCAAAGTAGGAGTCGACCGCAGGCGCAATCTCCTGGCCTTGCTCGGTGATCGTTACTCTGCTGCCCTGGAGGCTGGCTGTTGAATATGTATCAAAGCCAGCTCAAGACCGCGCACTTTACAATCCAGCACGCTACATGGTTGGCATATTAGGTGCGGCCATCAGTTGTGTTCTCAGCTAGTGATTGTTTGGTTGCGTTGTCTCGCTTGGGGAGCCGATTTGTAAACAAACATTTATTCCATAGATAGAAAGAATAGCTCGCATAGCTATCCTGATCTTGACGCCACCTTAGTAGATGCTACGATGGCACCCGTTTTAAACCGTTATTTTGAACGGGCCCGTCATCATAGTTCCCTGGGCCACCAAACTGGGACGATTCGTCAATTATTAAATTGTTCAAGGTTTTTATTTAACGGGAAGACCAGCATGCCCACCCAATTCGAACAGATTGCCGACATGTTCTGCGCCATTGCACGAAACAGGCCGCACGACGTGGCCGTTGTAGCACCTTGCGGGACCGATTCAGTGGGGCGACGCGCTTACGTCCATCAGACATATCGCCAGATGGACGAGGACAGCAGCCGACTGGCCCATGGTCTGGCTGGGCTCGGTCTGGGGCGAGGCGCGCGCGCTGTCGTGATGATGAAGTCTTCCATCGATTACTTCTCTCTGGTTTTCGCATTATTCAAGCTCGGAGCCGTCCCGGTGCACATTGATTCGGGCATGGACCTGGAAAACGCCGGCCGCTGCGTCGCGGAAGCAGAGCCCGATGCTTTCTTCGGCGATGAGGAGAGCTTCACCGCTTCAGTCCTGCTGGGCTGGGGAAAAGAGAGCGTGCGGCTGCGGGTGCGGGTTGGATCGTCCGGGGCAGTCTCGGGCATCTCGCTCGACGAAATCCGCGCCAGCGTGCCCGAGGGCATCTCGTTCGAGACCGCCACGATGTCACCGGAAGAGCCGGCGATGATCGTTTATACCAGCGGAAGCACAGGCGTGGCCAAGGGCGCAGTCGCACCGCACAGCTACATATCCGGAATTATCCAGGGCCTGCGCCGTGGCTATGACTTTGTCTCCAACCAGGGTCATCTGTCTCCCTTCCCACCTTTCCTGATGTTCAACTTCGGTATCGGGCTCAAAAGCGTTATCCCCGATATGAACACCTCGCAGCCGGCCATGGTCGATCCTGACCGGATCATTCGCCAAATTGAGGACCTTGGACTGCAATACATGTTCGCCACGCCAGCCTTCATGGAACGTCTTGAGCGGCGCGCCACAGCGGCGAATATCACCTTAACCTCACTGCGGCGAGTCTTGTGGGCGGGATCGGCGGTTCACCCATCGGAGCTTGCGCGCTTCAAGCGGCTCACGCCGAACGCGGAAATCGTCTGCGTATATTCGTCCACGGAGGCCACACCGATCGCCACGATCGAGAGCGACGAGATCCTTGCCACCGCGAAGCACACCGAGACGGGCGGAGGGATATGCCTTGGCCGTCCGATTCCAGGCATGGATGTGCGGATTGTCGCCATCTCGGACGAGCCGATCACGCATTGGAGAGACGACCTTGAGGTTGGTCTTGGTGAAACAGGCGAGATCTGCGTCCGTGGCGTAACCGTCTCCCCGTCGTATCTGAATCGTCCCGACGCTACTCGATTGGCGAAGATCCCTGACCTGCAAGGCGGCACTTTCTTTCATCGGATGGGTGATCTCGGGTACGTGGACGAAGATGGACGGCTGTGGTTCTGCGGACGGAAGGACCATCGCGTGGAAACGCGGCGAGGCCTGCTGCTGTCCTCGGCATGTGAGGGCGTATTCGATGCCCATCCGTGTGTGCGGCGCAGCGGGCTGGCAGGCGTGCGAAGAGGCGGAGAGACAATCGCCGTACTGTGCGTGCAACTTGAGACCGGCGCCGAACCGGAAGCGCTGCAGTCCGAACTCCTTGAGCTCGCCCGGCGCCATTCCACCACCCAGGCCATTGAGGCGATCTTATTTCATCCCAGTCTGCCGGTTGACACCCGGCATAACTCAAAAATTGTGCGGGAAAAGCTTGCCGTATGGGCGGCGCGGCGACTTGAAGAAGCTGCGCTGCATTCTTTGAGTCCAGTCCACGCTGAATCAGTACCGTGAACGTAATCCACCCGCTCGCCTGCAAGCAGATCTTCATATTTCCCGCCCGCTCTGTCCGGTGGCGAAAAAAGGTCCATTTGAAAGGCAAGAACATGAATAAAGTAAATGTAAGACTGGCAAAGCGCGAGGACTATCCTCATATCCTAGCCCTCGAAAGCAGTAATTACATCGACAACCTGCAGGACATCCAGCGCAAGGACGGCTTTCTGTCGGCGAAAATGTCCGAAGAGCAAGTGGACGCGATAGCCAAAGACCTGGGCATCGCCGTTGCGTGTGCGGGCGAAGAACTCATCGGCTTTTTCTGCGTGTCACGGCCCGAACACTGGCCACCTGACTCGATCGTCCATCGCCTGGTGCATTACCTAAAAACGGATTTACGCGACAAGAGGATGGCCGATCCACAAAGTTTTTGCATCTTCGGCCCCATGTGTCTTGCACCTTCGGCACGCGGCAAAGGTCTATTGGAAAAGCTGTATGAACATGCAAATGCGAACCTGGGTGGGCGTTTTGCCGCCGCCGCCGGTTTCATTTGCACAGAAAATCCCCGCTCCCTGGGCGCCATGGCCAAACTCGACTGGCAGCCCACAGGACGTTTTCAATGGGGGACGCGGGAATACCACGCCTTGATCCGCGATATCGCCCGATCAAGCAGAGTCACCAAGACAATGAGCACCAATGCCTAGCGCAAGTTTAGACGGCGCCTAGCCGGAAGCTGGCAGAGAACTCTTAACACCAAAAATTAAAGCACGGCTTTGACGGACACGATGCAGAACTTTATGGAGATTCCCTTTTCTCGCCACTCTCAATTAGAAGGATTTGCCACAACAGCCGCAAGAAGAACGGCAAAGTTCGCCGCATGTATCTGCATCTCAGCGTTCGTTCTGCTGGCTGGCTGTGCGGCTGGACCAAAATATCGACCGCCGACTACTCAGTTGCAACCATTCCATAACGCTGCAGCCATCGCCTCCCGCATTCCAGTCGCCGGTCCGCCTGCTCTGGATACGTGGTGGCAGGGCTTTAACGATCCGGAACTGACGCGCATCGTTCAACGCGCGCTTGAGCAAAACCTCGATCTGCAAGCGGCTTTGGCTCGTGTCCAGCAAGCTCGCGCCGTTGCCAAAGAAGCCGGCGCAAGAAGGCTTCCATCAGGTGATTTGAATGCTCAGGCGCAAACCTTCCATCAGTCTCTCGAAGGCCCGGTTGGACGCTTTGGCCCTGCGCTTCCCGGCTATAGTCGCGACCAGGCGTACTTTGACCTGAATGCCGGCGCGAGCTGGGAAGCTGACATTTTTGGAAGTTTGAAGAGAGGCGCTGAAGCTGCTTTGGCGGAAGCACAGGCGGCCGATGCCTCGCAGATGGGAACACGCATTTCCATTGTTGCCGACGCCGCCGATGCCTACCTGCAAATCAGGGGAGCACAGAACAGGATCGCATTGGCTACAGATCAGGTTGCAACCGATGAGCATCTGGTGGAATTGGTTCGGCAAAGAAGGGCCGCCGGAATTGCTTCGGAAAGAGAGATGGCCCAGGCCGAGGCCCTGCTGTCACAGGCAAAAGCAACCGTGCCGCCGCTCCTGATCACGCTGGAATCACAACTCAACCGGCTCGACGTGCTGCTCGGTTCTCAGCCGGGAACTTATGTAGCAGAGCTTGCCGTTGTCTCGGACATTCCGGCGGCGCCATCCATTGGCGTAACCGAACCAGCTTCAGACTTGTTGAGACGCCGCCCTGACATCATCGCCGCCGAAAGGCGCGTGGCAGCTTCGAATGCCCGTATTGGCCAGGCGCTCGCCGAATACTATCCGAAAATTTCACTGGCCGCTATTCTGGGAAATGAGAGCATTGCTCCCGGACATATTTTCCAGGAGAAGACATTCCAGCCCATCGCTGTTGCCGGCCTCCGCTGGCGGCTCTTCGACTTTGGACGAGTCGATGCAGAGGTAAAGCAGGCTCGGGGAGCAAACGCAGAAGCCTTGCTGCAATACCGTGCTTCAGTCCTGCGAGCAACCGAAGACGTGGAAAATGCTTTTGGCACGCTGGCGCAGTCCGAGTCGCGCCGGGATGAGATTGTCCGCGAGATTTCGTTTCTTCAACATGCGAAGGACCTTTCCGAACAGTCTTACAAAGCTGGAGTAATAGCACTCACGGATGTGCTTGACGCAGATCGTCAACTGCTCGTGGCTAAAGATGATCTCGCTCTGACCAGAGAAGCCGCCGCGCGCGCGGCAGTCGGCTCTTTCCGGGCGCTGGGAGGCGGGTGGAAACCCTGATTGGGTTCTTCCTGCTGTCCCTTTTTATGAATATCTCCGGGATGTCCCGCTGTTCACGAATGAAATTGAATTTTGATTGGAGGTGTTGCCATGGCAACCGATAGTACGGATACGAGTTGGAGCAAACTGACCATGAAAAGACAATGCTCTTTAGGCATGGTCTCTGCTGTCTCCTTCCTGCTGGCCCTTGCTGGCTGCACAGCACATGAAGAACAAGATCCCAGGATTCAGCCGGAGCTGGTACGTATTGTTGCCGTAGCGAGCACACCCGGCGGCGATTCCTCCTTTACTGGGGTGGTTACGGCGCGGGTCCAGAGTGACCTTGGTTTTCGAGTTTCTGGCAAGGTGACCGAGCGTTTGGTGAACGTGGGGCAGACGGTGAAGGCCGGTCAGCCGCTGCTGCGCATCGACGTGACCGACTATGCCCACGTCATCACGGCGCAAACGCAAAATGTTCAGGCCGCGAAAGTGAAAGCAGCGCAGGCAGCTGCGGATGAAGCGCGATACCGTGGATTGGTCGCTACGGGTGCGGTTTCCGCCTCGACCTACGACCAAATCAAGGCGACTGCGGATGCAGCCGAAGCACAGCTTGCCGCAGTGGAAGCGCAGGCCCAGGTGGCGAAGAACCAGGGAGACTATTCTCTACTGGTTGCCGACGCCGACGGGACCATCGTGCAAACGCTGGCCGAGCCAGGACAAGTCGTGGCTGCGGGCCAGGCTGTGGTGAAATTGGCCCACGGGGGTCCACGCGAGGCGGCAGTTTATCTGCCGGAGACGATTCGTCCCGCACTGGGTTCAGTGGCGCGCGCAACTCTGTACGGGAAATCCACCAGTGCCCCGACGCGGCTGAGGCAGCTCTCGGATGCTGCCGATCCGTCCACGCGAACTTTTGAGGCTCGGTATGTTCTTGGAGGCGAGGACGCGCGAGCCCCTCTCGGCGCAACTGTTACTATCCAGATCACAGAGTCCGCCAGCCCCGATTCCATGCAGGTTCCTCTTGCTGCAATCACTGACCGTGGCAAGGGCCCAGGCGTCTGGACACTCAATGAAAAAAACTCAACCGTTTCCTTTCGTCCCGTCAAGTTGCTTCGCATGGATAGTGAAGATGCGGTGATTGCGAATGGCGTGAAACCCGGAGAAGAAATCGTGGCCCTGGGCGCCCATCTTCTCAGCGATGGACAACACGTCCGGGTTGCCGAAGAGAAAGCGGCGACCAGGTGAGTAATTTCGAGATGCAGGAACCTGATTTTGAGAAAGAAAAGAACGCCAAACAGGGTATCAATCTTTCGGCACTTGCGGTACGGGAACGCTCCGTCACTCTCTTCTTTCTTCTGGCCATGGTCCTTGCCGGAGCATTTGCCTACTTTAAGCTGGGCCGCGCCGAAGAGCCTGTTTTCACGGTGAAAGTATTTACAGTAGCAGCGGCATGGCCGGGCGCAACCGCGCAGGAAATACAGGACCTGGTGGCAGAGCCACTGGAAAAGAGGCTGCAGGAGCTTACTTACTACGACCACGTAGACACATTCACCCGTCCGGGGCTTGCCTTCCTCACGGTCTCACTCAAGGACCACACCCCGCCGGGAGAAGTTCAGGAAGAGTTCTATCAGGGGCGCAAGAAAATATTTGATGAAACTCCCAAACTGCCGCAGGGAGTCCTGCCGCCGGTTGTGAATGACGAGTATACGGACGTCATCTTTGCCGTTTACTCCCTGGAAGCGCCTGGCCTCCCGCTTCGTATGCTCACCAGAGAGGCGGAAACGCTGCGTCAGGATATGCTGCACGTTCCCGGAGTCAAGAAGGTCAATATCCTTGGCGAGCAACCGGAAAAGATCTTCGTTGAGTTTTCTTATGAGCGCATCGCGACCCTTGGGGTGAGTCCACACGACATCTTCGAGGCTCTTGTCAGGCAAAATGCCCTGACGCCCGCGGGTTCCATCGATACCCAAAACCAGCAGGTTTACATTCGGCTGGATGGCGCTTTCGGCGACCTCGAAAAGATTCGCAGCACGCCCATTACCTCGGGCGGCAGAACACTCAGACTCTCTGACATCGCGAAGGTGGAACGAGGCTACGAAGACCCCGCGGCTTTTTTGGTCCGCCACAATGGCCAGCCGGCGATGATGCTCGACGTGGTCATGAAAGAGCGTTTCAACGGATTGGATTTGGGGAAATCTCTACAGGTGGAGCAGAGGAAGCTCCAGGCCACTCTTCCCGTTGGCATGAGCTTCGCCAAGGTCACGGACCAGTCGACGATTATCAAAGACGCAATCGATGAATTTCAGCTTAAATTCTTCGTCGCGCTTCTCGTGGTGATGATTGTGGGCCTGCTCAGTCTTGGCTGGCGTGTAGGTATCGTTGTTGCGGCGGCAGTACCGCTTACCCTCTCGACTACGCTTGTAGTTATGCTGGCCAGCGGTAAAGCGCTTGACCGTATGACGCTGGGCGCCCTCATTCTTTCTCTGGGCCTTCTGGTCGATGACGCCATCATCGCCATTGAAACGATGCTGGTCAAAATGGAGGAAGGCTGGGACCGGTTCCGGGCGGCAAGTTATGCGTGGAGTCATACCGCCGCGCCCATGCTGGCCGGGACGCTGGTGACCATCATCGGCCTGGGGCCAATCGGTTTCGCGGAATCAAGCTCAGGCGAATATTGCCGGGACCTCTTTTGGGTAGTTTGTATTGCTCTGCTGACCTCATGGGTTGTGGCCGTTACATTCACGCCGTATTTAGGGGTAAAGCTTCTGCCCAATGTTGCTCCCATAAAAGGCGGCTACGCCGCGATCTACGAAACACCCAATTACCAAAGACTGCGCCGGATCATTGTCTGGTCCGTGGAGCACAAATTTTTAGTGGCCGGGGCCGTGGTTGTGATCTTCTTCGCGGCAGTGATGGGCATGGGCCTGGTGAAGCAGCAGTTCTTTCCCACCTCTGACAGGCCAGAAGTCCTTGTGGAAGTGACACTGCCACAAGGCTCCAGCATTGAAACTACCAAAGCCACTGTCATCAAGCTGGAGAACTGGCTGAAGCCACAACCCGAGTCAAAGATTGTCAGCTCGTATATAGGCGCTGGAGCGCCGCGTTTCTTCATCGGCTACAATCCCGAGCTGCCAGACCCGAACTTCGCCAAAATGGTTGTTCTAACGCCGGACGCGAAGGCAAGAGAGAAACTTATTCTTCGTCTTCGTCAGCAGGTTGCGGCAGGCCTCGCACCGGAAGCGCGTGTCCGCGTTACCCGGTTTGTTTTTGGCCCTCCTTCGCCGTGGCCGATTGCTTTCCGTGTTATCGGCCCTGAGCTAGCCAAAGTACACGCCATCGCGGACCAGGTATTAGCGAAGATGCGGACCAATCCCAATGTGCGGCAGGCGAATGAAGACTGGGGCGAACGTGCTCCCACGATGCATTTTGTCCTCGACCAGGACCGGCTCCGGCTGATTGGCCTCTCATCGAACGACGCAGGTCAACAGATCCAGTTCCTGCTCACGGGGATTCCGGTGACCCAGGTCCGGGAAAATATTCGCACCGTGGAGGTTGTGGCGCGCACATTGGGCTCCAATCGCCTGGATCCGACCAAGCTGCTCAACATGACATTGACCAGCAGCGAAGGACGGCTCGTCCCCCTCAGCCAGATTGGAAAGGTTGAAATTCGGGAAGAAGATCCGATCCTCAAGCGGCGCGACCGCGTGCCGACGATCACTGTCCAGAGTGAACTTGATGATGCTCTGCAACCACCTCAGGTGACTGCAGAGATCGCCAATGCGATTCAGCCCATCATCGATAAATTGCCCGATGGATACAAAATCGAGATCGGCGCAAATGCCGAGGAATCAGCCAAGGCGAACAATGCTTTGGGTAAGGTTTTCCCCATGATGATTGTGTGCATGCTCGTGGTCATCATGCTGCAGGTACGTTCACTCCCGGCGCTCGCGATGACGATGCTGACGGCTCCTCTGGGTGTAGCGGGAGTGGTTCCCGCACTCATCATTTTCCACCAGCCCTTCGGCTTCAGCGCCATCCTTGGTTTAATTGCGCTCATGGGAATTCTCATGCGCAATACCCTTATTTTGATCGGACAGATCAAAGCCAACCACGACGAAGGCCTTGATACATTCCATGCCGTGGTAGAGGCCACCGTTCAGAGGTCACGCCCCGTCGTTCTCACCGCGCTGGCCGCTGTACTGGCTTTCGTACCCCTTACGTTCTCCATCTTCTGGGGTTCTCTGGCATACACCCTCATTGGAGGCACGACCGTAGGAACGGTTCTAACGCTGGTTTTTCTGCCTGCGCTTTATGCTATTTGGTTCAAGGTAAAGCCGACCGCCGCGACACTGAGCGAGGAGGTGCTTGTTGCCGGATAATGATGCAGCCGCCATCACGAAGTTTTACCTCCGTCCTGAGCGGCCATCCTTAGCGGCGCTTCATCGCGAGCTCGTCGTTTCGTGCCGAAAGTGAGCTCCTCCTGTTTTGAATCAAGCGCGGTGGCTCCCTCGCTTTCGTCCGGGACTCACAGGCAGTAAGGCGCTCGTGCGACGCTGGCGGCGATACCGAGCGAGCAGCCGGAATATCATGGCCCTCCCCAAGCGGAGTTTGCAATCTCGTTTCGCAAATGAGCCAAGGGACATGTCTTCCCTCCAATAAAAAAGATTCTGATCTTCAAGTGTCCGTAGCGAACGTTAGCGTCGAGCGCATTTCACGCAAACGGTTGAGGATTTTAATTCCCAGATTCGGGGATAGGGAAGCTCTTCCAGGACCGACGGACGTTCATTGCAAGTTGCTGCTGTCGAGCCCTGACCCAGGGAGTGTAACGTTTTTCGGTGACCTTTACGCTCTTGTGCGCCAACAACATCGAGACTTGTTCTAACGGCAACCCTGCCAGTAGGCACTCAACCGCAAACGTGTCACGCAGCATGTGGGGATGGCAGCGTTTCGGAGTGCCGTCTGCGTGCTTGATTTCCGCCAATTCAAATACTCGCCCGAAGCTACGCTGCCAATTTCCTACGGCCGATTTGAGTTTTCCATTGCCACTCCAAAAGAAATAGCGCGGGTTGAGCTTGGGGCCTGGAGGAATGTTCCGAAGAGCCGCAGCGACATCAGGAGGCAGAGGAACGTACACGGGATTGTCAGTTTTGGCCCGGTAGAGGAATAGCTCGTCAGTATCACTCAGAGCCGTTCGATCCAGACCGATAGCATCTCTGATGGACAATCCACTCCATCGCATCAGCTGAATGAGCGTGCGCACCCGAGTAGCCTGATTGCGAGGCTCCGTATTCCAAGCCTTCGGGTTATAGACATAGGTTGCTTTCTATATGGCATGGTGACGGATTTTCTGGGTATGCGTGCTGCCTGGGACGAATATAAAGTGATGGGCATGGCGTCCTATGGCGATCCCAAAAGATTTGGGCCACAATTTCGCTCGTTGGTGCAGCTTCGCCCGGAAGGACAGTACAGAACGCATCGCACTGCCATGGTGTTCAAGCCCGGCTATTGCGAGGTAATGCTAAAGCGAGTTTTCTTCCTTGCAGCGCGCACATCAGAGCAGCCGCTTGAACAAGTCCACTTTGATTTCGCTGCAGGTTTGCAAGACATCACCGAGCGCGTGGTTTTTCATCTGCTGGAGTATCTCCGCCAAAAAACCAAGTCCCGCAATCTTTGCCTAGCCGGTAGTGTGTTTCAAAACTCCGTCTTGAATGGCAAGGTTCTGCGTTCCAGTCTTTTTGAGAACGTTCACATTCCTCCGGTCCCGGGCGATCACGGGGTGCGCTGGGCGCGGCTATGCAGGTGTACCACAGTGTGACGGGAGCACCGCGCAGAGAAGTACGTTTTTCCGTCTTCGCCGGGCCTGAATACACGGAGGCTGAAATCGAGACGGTTCTAGCCCAACAGCGCGGCATAGGGTACAGCCGTCCGCCCGATGTCGCCTCGTTCGCTGCTCAGCGCCTTGCTGCGGGGGAAATTCTTGGATGGTTCCATGGACATATGGAATATGGCCCTCGCGGGCTCGGGCACTGTAGCATTCTTGCGAGCCCTTTATTGAAAGATATGAGAAATGTCGTGAACGATCGCATCAAGCATCGTGAGCGTTTCCGTCCGTTCGCCGGCGCGGTGCCTTTGGAACATGCGCGCGAGTTTTTTGAACTGGAAAACCATTCACCCTACATGCAGTTCGTGGTCTCAGTCCGGGAGAGCGCGCTTGAGCGGATTCCAGCAGTTGTTCACTTCCGCACCTGTCGAGCGCAGGCCGTAGATCACTTCGAGAATCCTCTTTTTCATAAGCTCCTGTTGGAGTTCGGGAAGCAGACGGGTTGCCCGGTGCTCTTAAACACCTCGTTTAACGATGCAGATGAACCGATTGTCTATTCGCCGACCGATGCGGTTCGTACATTCCTCAACACAAAACTAGATCGTTTGGTGATTGGGGGATTCGTTGTTGAGCGAGAGCGACACACAGAGTGCCCTTTGCCAAGAAGACTAGGGTGGCGGGCAGCTCTGAATCGGTTCCGGCTGGATTACAGGCAATCCGGAAGTAGTGCCGGGCCAGAAGTCGGCTTCGGGGAGATTGCCCGTGATGTCTCCGAAGCCCGTTTTCGGGCCAAATTCCGGTTTGCCGACCCCCCGGTAGTAAAGTGATCGCAAGGGCGTTTATCGTTACTTATCTGGTGAACTTCCTACAAGAGGACTCCATGACCTTGCTTCTGGGCAGCGCGTCGCCAAAAATCGTGAACGATAAAGGACGTTATAACACTCTTAAATAACGAGAAAACGAAATCGCGCCCCGGAGGTTGGAACTAGGAGCGGTAGCTCGGCAATAAACCGTTTGGCACGTTATGCAAGAGAATTGGCGTCTTTTGCTAGTTACACCGACCCCGCTTTTGAGCCATACTGAAATTGTGAGCTGGGGTCCTGAGAGATAGCGACCTTGGTAAAGCCGAAACCTCATGAAGGGTAAACACAAATGAAAACACATGAAACCACGACTCCAGTAAGAGCCTTTGATCGCGCCTATATCAACGGCCAGTTCGTCACCCCCCATGGAACCCAGGTTATCGATCTGGTGAACCCGACCGACAACAAGGTTATCGGCAAGGTCACCATGGCAGACGAAATCGACACCCGAAAAGCCATCGGTGCTGCGAAAGAGGCCTTCAAGACCTTTTCACAAAGTAGCAAGGAATTCCGGATGGAGCTTCTGCAGCGCCTGCACGACGCCGTAGCCAAGCGAATGGATCAACTCGTTGAAGCGACGGTCCTGGAATACGGCGCACCGCAAGACCGTGCGAAGGGCTCCAACAATCTCGCGGCGAACATTTTCCTGCACTTCAAGAAAGTCCTCGAGGATTTCGATCTGGTCAAAACTGTAGGCACATCTAAAGTCGTGATGGAGCCGGCCGGCGTGGTGGGCATATTTACGCCATGGAATTCGAGCGCCGGCTCGATCGCGATCAAGGTGGCGCCGGCGATCGCTGCCGGATGCACGGTCGTCATCAAGCCAAGCGAGATGAGCGCCATGCAAACGGAAGTGTTGATGGACGCCTTTCATGAAGCCGGGTTGCCTCCTGGCGTCATCAATGTCGTGACGGGCCTCGGCGAGGTCGTCGGGACGGAGTTAACGCAGAGTCCCGACATTCAGAAAATCGCTTTCACCGGTTCTACGCAGATCGGAAAACTGGTCGCCAAGAACTCCTTGGACACGATGAAGCGCTTGACGCTGGAGCTCGGGGGCAAGTCACCCAACATCATCCTGGACGACGCCGATCTCTCCACGGCGATCCCGATGGCCATCAACGCCTGCTACCTGAATAACGGGCAGGCCTGCATTGCGGCTTCGCGTCTGATCGTGCCGGAAGACCGACTCGACGAAGTGAAGCGATTGGCCAAGGCGGCCGTCGAAAAAATCAAAATGGGCGATCCGAGGGATAAGGACGTCACCCTCGGCCCATTGGCCAGCACAAAGCAGTACAAGCGCGTGCAGGAGTACATCAAGTCTGGCGTCGAGGAAGGTGCGGAGCTCGTCATCGGCGGGGAAGGTCATCCCCAAGGACTTGAGGGTGGGAATTTCGTCAAGCCCACCGTGTTCGCCAACGTCACCCGCGACATGCGTATCGCGAAGGAAGAAATCTTCGGACCGGTCTTGTCGATACTGACGTACAAG
>DATMMY010000441.1:0-5098 GCA_035569515.1 Candidatus Solibacter sp.
CGCCATTCCTCCCCCAGGCCCTCTGGCAACGCAATCAGGCTGTGAAGGGTATCGGCCAGTTCATCCGCGTCGCGGACATCAGGCCACGCATCGGCGCGAACTTCTGCGATGGCCGCCGGATCAAGAGCTCCAACTTCATTGAGCACGGCATCCGGCAGTACACGGCGCATCTCGACGGCGCGGGCACGGCGCTCTTCGAGCGGCGCGTCGTCGAGAAAGGCATAAGGGAAGGTATTCAGGATCTCATGGGAGAAGACTGAGGGAATGGGTGTATCGACGGCAATGCATTTGATCTCCCCGGAGTTCATCTGACGGAGTAACTGCTTGAGGCCATTCAGATCCATGGCTTCATGGAAGATGTCTTTCATGACCTCGCGCACCAGCGGATGGTCGGGAACCTGAATGGGCCCATCGATGTTTTCCTGGCAGGCTGCGACATCGGGGAAGACTGAAGCCAGCAGGTCGGCCGAGCGGGTGCGCTGTATCTGCAATGGAACCTTCTTGCCGCCCCAGTAGCGCAGAAGGGCCAGAGAGCGGTTGGCGTCCCAGCGCCAGCGGGTCTCGAACACCGGGGAGAGCAGGGCCGCCTGCTGCAGCACCTCTTTGACCGTGTTTTCGTGGAGAAAGTGAAACACATCTTCCAGAGGGAAGCTGTGCTGCTCGGCCAGGGCGATGTTCACTCCATTGTCAGTGGCCGCGGCCTGTAACTCAAAGTTGAAGGAGACGCAGAAGCGCTTGCGCAACGAGAGCCCCCAGGCCTTGTTGATGCGCGCCCCAAAAGGCGCATGGATCACGAGCTGCATTCCGCCACCTTCATCAAAGAAGCGCTCGGCAATGATGGTGTTCATGCTGGGTACCGCGCCCAGCACCGCCCGTCCGGTCACAATGTATTCAATGGCCTGCTCCGCGCCGGAATCATCCAGGCCGCACTCCCGCTTCAGCCACTCGACGGCGTTGAGAACTTCCGGGGATTTCTGGTTGACGAATCCGGGAACGGTGTTGGGTGTGAGGTCGCTGATCGCCTGCCGCAGCTCGCCAATCTGCCGGGAGAGCTCTTCGGTGCGTCCCGGAGCTTCACCCAGCCAGAAGGGAATAGATGGTGGCGCGCCGTGGGCATCTTCCACCACGATGCGTCCGGCGCTTTCCACGCGGCGGATGCGCCAGCTCATATTTCCCAGAAGGACGATGTCGCCCTTCATGCTCTCCACGGCAAAATCTTCGTGCAGCGTGCCGACGACCGTCCCTTCGGGCTCCGCCACCACAGTATAGAGAGCGGTCTCCGGAATGGCCCCGCCGTTCATGATGGCGATCATGCGCGAGCCGCGCCGCGCTTTGAGACGCCGGTTGACGCGGTCGCGATAGAGATATGCCCCGAAGCGTCCGCGCTGGGCCACAATGCCGTCCGACAGCATGGTCAGCAGGTCGTCAAAATCCTTGCGCTCCAGCGTTCGATACGGAAAGGCGCGGGTGACTACCTCAAACAACTCGTCTTCGTTCCATTCTTCCGCCGAGCACATGGCCACGATCTGCTGGGCCAGCACATCGAGCGCCGCCTCGGGAATGATGAGCCGGTCCAGATCGCCTTCCTGAATGGCACGCACCAGCGCCGCGCATTCCAGCAGCTCGTCGCGGGTGGTAGGGAAGAAGCGTCCCTTGGGAATGGCCCCGCGCCAGTGGCCGGAGCGACCGACGCGCTGCAAGGCCACTGCAATTGAGCGGGGAGAGCTGATGTGGCAAACCAGGTCCACGTGGCCAATATCAATGCCCAACTCCAGCGAGGCTGTGGCCACCAGCACCTTCAGCCGGCCCTCTTTCAACCTGGTCTCCGATTCCAGGCGCAGCTTGCGGGCCAGACTGCCGTGATGCGCGCCCACAGTGTCTTCGCCCAACCGCTCCGCCAGATTGAAGGCTACGCGCTCCGCCATGCGCCGGGTATTGACAAAGACCAGCGTCGAGCGGTGCTGCTCGACCAGCGCGGTAATGCGGTCGTAAACCTCGTCCCACATGTCATTGGTCGCAATGGGGCCAAGCTCCAGTCCGGGGACCTCAACGGCCAGATCAAGTTCGCGTTTGTGTCCAACATTGACCACGACCGGATCGGGGCGTCCGTTGCCGGTGAGAAAGTGGGCAACAGCTTCAATGGGCTTCTGCGTAGCGGAAAGGCCGATGCGGACCGGCCCTGCGGAAAAACGCGCCGTCAACGATTGATTTGTGTCAGGGCACAGCCCGTCCTTGAGGTGAGCTTGCGAGCCGAAGGAACTTACTCGTGCCGAAAGCTGCTTAAAATCACCGGGCATTAGCCCCTGCAAACTGTTTTTCTCTGCCGCAATGTTTTTTTCTTCAACCTGTCCGCTGGTTTGAAGGGGCACGGCTTCAGCCGTGCCATCAGTTGTGGAAAATACCTCCGGGGCTTCAGCCCCTGAGGTAACAGTCCCTGCAACCAGATGATCCAGCCGCTCCAACGATAACGTTAGGTGCGCGCCGCGCTTATCGTCAGCCACTGCGTGAATTTCGTCGACGATCACGGTCTTCACATCGCGCAGGATGGCGCGGCTCTTGTCCGCCGTAAGCAGAATGTAGAGCGACTCGGGTGTAGTTACCAGGATATGCGGAGGCCGCTTCAACATCTTCTGGCGCTCGTGCGTCAGGGTATCGCCGGTGCGGACCGCCGTCCGAATCTGGGGCATGAGCAGCCCTTTTTCTCCAGCCAGCGTGGTGATTTCCGCCAGGGGCGCTTCCAGGTTTTTCTGAATGTCGTTGCCCAGGGCCTTGAGCGGTGAGATGTACAGGATCTCGGTGCGATCCATCAGGTTACCGGCCAGGGCCTTGCGCACCAGGGCGTCAATGCAGGTGAGAAAGGCTGCCAGGGTCTTGCCTGATCCGGTGGGGGCTGAGATTAACGTGGTGCGTCCGGCCAGGATGTGCGGCCAGCCCTGCTCCTGCGGCTCGGTGGGCGTGCCAAACTTCCGCACAAACCACTCCTGCACCACGGGATGAGCCCAGGCCAGGGAATCGGGTACAGAGGACATCGGAATATTCTAGCCGATTTTCGCTAAATTTTCGCTGGCAAAAACTAAAGGCTTTTCACCGCCCTTCGCTGCGCTCAAGGGCAGGCTCCGGACGCAAAGGAGGGCAGGCAGGGGCTCCGGAGGTGAAACTGGTCCTCGGTTTTTTCCGTGCTTTCTCTGTGCCTTCGTGTCTCCGTGGTGGGTTTTGCTCTGGTTGCGGCTTCTTGCTTTTAAATTTCCCGATTACCAGATTACACAATTGCAAATGTTGTTACTTGCTCTTGTTTTCCTCGGAATGCGCATGGTCCTGCATTCTCTTTTGCATGTCATCGAACTTCTTTTTTTGCTCGTCGGTAAGGATGTCGCGCATTTTGGCGTGCGCGGCGTTGTGCAAGTCCGTGAGCTTTGCGTGGCGGTCCTCTTGCGAGAGGGACTTATCATTCATCACAGCGTTGGCCTGCTTGTGCGTGTCTTCCAGGATGCTTTTCACCTTCGACTGCTGGTCGTCTGTAAGGTTCAGCGCTTCGGTAATGTGCTTGAGTTGGGCCTCTGCATTGGGCATATGGCCGCGTTTCGTGTGTCCCTGGCCTGTGTCATCGGACTGTTTGTCCTGGTCCTGGCCGGACGGTGCCTGGACGGCAAATGCGCTTAGCGCCAAAACAAAGCTGCAGAGAAACAGGATCGCTCTAAGGTTTTTCATTCGGTTGAATCTCCTTTACTGCCTATTCTCCTCCTTTTCGCCCATCAGTGCACCTCCTGGATGCCTGGCAGTTTTGGCGATTGTGGCAATCTCCGATCCAAAGGGATTTCTCCGCACTCTACGTCTAGCTTAAATAGGAGAGGCTGCTGGGGGGATCTGTTTCGGATTGTTCCCAGGGCTTTGGGAACACCGGCAGCCTCTCGTTCAACGCAGGCTCTCGTTCAACGCAGATACCCTGTAACGTTTTGTGACTTTTTTTCACTATTCGACAACGATGCTTTTTAAGGAGAAGGGAAATGGCAGCAACCAATCGTCCACAAGTAATCGCAGCCAAAGATATCTCGAAGGCTGTGGACCAGGCGGTGAAACTCGCGGCCAGGAAACACAAGGTAAAGTTTGAGCCGGAATTCCACATTGGTCCCGGCATCATCATGGGCCGTTACCTGCTCGGGTTCTCGGGCGAGATAAAACAGGCAGAGCGGCTTGCCGCTGAAATTACTCAACATGTAAACGGTCAGGGAGGAGCAGCCAAAGGCGCACGCGTGGCGCCACGCCAGTTTGAGCCGGCCGTCCTGGTAAGAAACGACCTGGTCCTTTGCGGCTTCTACCCTGGACCTGTTTTTGACGTCCAGCAGAAGTTCTAACTAGGACACTCGGACTTTTGCCGCAAAGTACGCGAAGGTCGCAAAGGAAACCCAAAGCAGCCGCTGATTTCGCAGATGAGCGCGGCGTCAAGCGAGACTCAAGAATCGCTCGATATGAAACGGGCCGGCAGCGCGGCAAGCGCTGCCAAGTCCCACAAAATTCTTGCCGGGAGAGGGAGGCCAGCCATGCTGCACCAACAGATCGTGCGAGAGATTGCGCCAGCCGAAGACAGACAGCTGTTTTGCCCCAGCGCACAGCCAGACATGGAGGGCAGCCGGATTATTGGGGTCATTGGCGGTACGGTAGAGACCGTCCAGGTTGCGTATCTCAACGAGCATCTTGCGCCGAGCGACGAACTCCTGGCCAGCACCGCCCCCGCCAAACCGACGGAAGTATTCCGCTTCGCCGCCCACTGCGAAGAAAAGGCCTGCCGCCATTTCGATGGAATCAATTGCCAGCTGGCCACGCGGATTGTCAAGATCCTGCCTGCGGTTACCGACGGCCTTCCACCGTGCCTGATCCGCTCCAAGTGCCGCTGGTACCAGCAGGAAGGCAAACCGGCTTGCATGCGCTGTCCCCAGGTAGTGACGGAAAGCTACGAACGAAGCGAAGATTTTCTGCGGGCAGCGTTAGGTGACCCGTCAGCAGATCGACAGATCATAGGACGCGCTTAGATGAGCATAGCGTGGTCAGGCCCACAAAGCATAGCCGCAACCAAGCAAAACCAAATGCTAACCACACATTC
>DATMMY010000442.1:0-18263 GCA_035569515.1 Candidatus Solibacter sp.
TGGCCGTCCCCGCAATGGTTCTTATGTTCTCATTTCAAGACTACTTTTCTGAGATAGAGTACAACGACCACCACTACGCAGAAATACAAGGAGATTCAATGAAACGAGCCAGGACCTTTATTTTCTTCTGCATCGCCCTTTTCGCGATAGGCGCTTTTGCAGTTCAATCACAGCAGACGCCTCCCAGCCAGGGCACGCAACCGCCCGCCGGACAAGCCGGGCAGGGTGAGCACCGTCAGATGCCCACCATTGACGAACAGGTGAAAAGGCTTGCCGACCGGTTAAGTCTTACCGACGATCAACAAGCCAAGGCCAAGAGCATCCTGGAAGACCAACGCACACAGGCACAGGCGCTGATGAAAGATGATTCGCTGTCTCAGGACGACAAGAGACAGAAATTCATGAGCTTGCGCCAAGCCACAATTTCCAAAATCAAAGACATGCTCAACGACGATCAGAAGAAGAAATTCGACGAGTATCTGCAGGAAATGCAGGGTGCCTCAAAAGAGAAACCAGGTGACGGCAGTTCACCGAAAAATAAATAGCACTGCTAAGAGGGCATCTTCCCCTTGACGAGGAGATGCCTTCTGACCTTCTCCAGACCGAAGACCAAGGACCAAAGACCGATTTCTAACTCCGTGTGAAACAAAGCGTCTGTTCGCCGAGGATTAATCTTCTGCAGCCGAGGGTGGCTGCGATCCACGAATGATTGTCCGCGACCAGTTACACTATCTCCGCCATGCGCTTTGATCAAACCATCTTCTCCACCTTGGCGGCATTGCTTTGCTTGTCTTGCCCAACCGTGCAGTCCGCCAAGCCGGAGTGGTGCCGGAAGCTTCCTCGTCCCGAGTACGGCAAATTGGAAAAAGTTGACCAGCCGGACGCGTGGTTCGACGTCTATCGAATTCGCCCTGGAGTATTTGCCATTTACGAGCCGCATCAGTCGGAAGAGGTTATCTCGTATCTGGTGCTGGGGAAGAACAAAGGTGTGCTGTTTGACACCGGCATGGGCATCAGCAACATCAGGAATGTAGTTGATCACCTGACAAAATTACCCGTCAGCGTAATCAATTCTCACACTCACAATGACCATGTGGGTGACAACTGGCGGTTCAACGATATCTACGTCATGGATACGGAGTTCGCGCGCACCAATGCCAAGGGGTCAAGGGAAGACGCGCAGGCGGAAATTGCCCCCGGCGAAATTTGCGGCGAGCCGCCTGCCAGATTTGACTTCGCTTTGTACGCCACCAGGCCGTTCCATATCTCTCATTGGCTGCATGATGGCGATAAGATCGACCTGGGCGGAAGGAGTCTGCAGGTCATCGCCACACCAGGACATACACCCGACTCAATCGCCCTGCTCGACACGGAAAATCGTCTTCTCTTCACCGGCGATACGTTTTACCCCGGCCCGATTTTCCTCTATCGTCCGGAAACCGACCTGGACGCATACTTAACTTCGGTTGAGAAACTTGCCAAGCTGGTTCCGCGGCTCCAGCTTCTGCTCCCTGCCCATAATGTCGCCGAGGCCGATCCGCATTATCTTCCCCGCGTAGTGAAAGCCATGCGGCAAGTGCGTAGCGGTAAGGTCAAATCAAGTCCCAAAAATGGAAAACGAGAGTACATGTTCGACGGATTTTCGTTTCTCATGCGCCAATAGGCCAGAATAAGCGTGGACATTGATTCACGGAAGATTCAAACTAGCGCCACCCACTATGCCAGCCTCGCTTAGCGCAAGGATGGAGCACCCGACCGCGGACGCGACTGCGGATTCGTTTTCCTTCGCCCTGGCTGGACACACGAAGACTAACCGGAGAAGGAGACCACGAATTTTAACGTCCTCGCGGATGACAGCAAGTTGTAGAGATCCTTCGCTGCCGCTCAGGATTTCGGCAGGAGGCTCCCGCGTTCGCTCACGCCTCCTGAGCGCCTCAATTTTAACGTCCTCGCGGATGACGCAGACTTCAGAGACCCTTCGCTGGTGCTCAGGGTTTCGCCTGCCGGCTCCACCCCTTCGACAGACTCAGGGTCACGCCAGCAAAACGGCTCAATTTGATTATATAGATACTACTAAGGCGGCGACCAGGAGAATTTACCCCTTAATGTTTTGGCGAGATAAGGACGGACCAATTACCGCCAGCAAGATTCCGGTCCCTTGGCTTCACATGGCTCATCACAGCCGAGGGCGGCTGTGCCCCAATTCTTTCTCGATCAGGAAGGCATGGCCTGGCGCAAAGCCTGAATCTGGCGCATGTGATGCAAGGTGTGAGTACGATGAAACTTGAACAGTTCGTGCAGGGTTAGAGGCCCGAGAATAGGATGCAGAAATATTTTCCCTCCATCGGCAAAGCGCACTTCACATTGTTTACCTAACTCGTCCATCTTAATAATGCAGTCCTGGATGGCCTCTTGGACCTCCCGCGGGTTCATACCTTTTGGCACGACCGACTCAGGGGCCTTTCTGCCTGCAGGAATATGGCCGATCTTTATCGTAACCAGGACAGCCATCCGTTCCTTCATGGTTGATTTGCGGAGTGCAGGTCTACCGTCAGCCAGCAACTGATTCAGGCCTTTTGTGGAGTTTACAAAAACAAGGAAGAGATGTTCCAGGATCTGTGCGGAAGACCATTTGCCTTCAGGATGCCAGGCTAATTGTTCTTCCGTCATTCCTGCAATAGCCGAATCAATGGCCTCTTGAACCAGCCGGAGGTTTTGGGCCTGCAACGATCTCGCTTGAACCATGACGCTTAGTGTAACGCGCGGATCAAGGCACGGGTAGTCCTGGCTAAGGATGTCTGCTGGAAATATTGCGTGCTGGAGCGATTCGCTGCCGCTCTATCTCGAATACCGACGGAGGAACGGCCGTTACTGGCTAGGTCCCGAACTCAGCCTTCACCTCGATTACGCTTTCCTTGGCCGCGGGTTCATATTTCCATCTCTTGACTGCACGGGTAAGCGCGTCAATCAGCAGCGGATGTCCACCAAGCTCTTTCACTTCTTTCACCACGCCGTCCGCGGAAATGGTTACCATGACCCGCGCTATCCCTCGAATGTTCATCCGCCGGGCAAGCTCAGGGTATTCGGGCGGTTGCCCGGACTTAAGCTTTCGCGACTGTTTGGTTTCTGTCTTGGTGTCCGTCAGCGCGGGACTTTGGATTCCGCTCAAGCTCTGCAGTCCAAAGATCCCAAGCAACATGAATCCGGAAACAGTCCTCCCAAGAAGCCCTGGCGTAAATTTCTTGTTTGACATGGACCAAATACTTTCTCTCACCTGGACATCCTCACTGAAAAATTGCGTGAATTGCGTTGATCTGGGCTAGATCTGTCTAACTTCTGATTAAACAACCTTAATTTGAGCCTATGATGAGCCGAAATATTGAGGCGGTCAACCGTACGAAAGTAACCAGAGAGGTACTCTTAACATCGTTCGTCAAAATAGGTCCCATACGTTCTGGCATCGCTCCTCGGATCTATCTCCACCTAATAAAGTGCAGAGATGCCGATTATCTCTCGAGATCCTCTGCACGCTCGGATTCTTAAAAACACATAATCTTCGTCTCCACAACGCTGCCATCAATCAATCAACCCAATCAATCGAATTCGAATTTTATTTCCACTACGCTTTCGCTGGGCTCCTGAGTGTATTTCCACTTTTCACGGCTTGAACCAGCGCTTCCACAAGCACTGGATTCCCTCCGAGTTCCTTTTACCTTCTTCACCGAACCTTCTGGAGTGATCGTCGCCTCGATCCGGGCCACTCCTTTGATCCTGGGTCGCGGGCAAGCTCGGGATATTCAGGCGGAGTAAACTCGTGCCGTCTCCAGAAACTCTAGGTAAGCTACAGGAAATAGGCGGATGGACTCCGAACGTATGGGAAGATGCAATCACAACGCAAGGTCCCTCACGCCTACTACGCGCGCTGAAGAGAACGCGCGCTCCGTTGACGGCGTTCGGGATGACGATTCGTTTTTAGAGAGTTTCTGGTTCACGCAACCATTTCCCGGCAGGGGATGGTTGGGGCTGCTACTTGTCTCGCCGCGCGCGCGGTCTGCACTAAAAGTTAAAATGCTTCAGAAACCTTGGATCGGGCTCTGGAATTGGAAAACCGGGAGAGAGCGTGTACCCTGTTCATTTCCTGGAGAGCGATGATGAATTTGACGAGGCCTCTTTGTAGCCGCTATTTTGCCGCAGCTCTTTTATTGGTTGCGATGCTCGATTTCGCAGCCCAGGCGCAACGCTCTTCCATCCCCCGATTCGAAGTAACGCTGCCCTCCACCTATAAACAGCCGGTCACAGGTCGGGTCTTCGTTATGGTCGCCAGGAGTGATAGTCCAGAGCCTCGCCTGCAGGCAGGGTCGTGGCGGGGACGCACAGAATTCATGGGCGCTGACGTTCAGCAGCTCCAGCCGGGGCGGGGCGTCTCCCTGGATTCGAGCACCTTGGGATATCCGTTAAGGAATGTACGAGAGCTGCCGGCGGGAGATTACTACGTGCAGGCGTTGCTGAATGTCTATACAAGATTTGAGCGCGCGGATGGCCACACCATCTGGGGCCACATGGACCAATGGGAAGGCCAGCAATTCAATCGCTCACCGGGCAATCTCTACAGCCAGGTGCAGCGAGTGCATCTTGATCCGCTCAGCGGTTACGATGTTCGGTTGAACCTTACTGAAGTCATTCCTCCAGTACAGATCCCCTCTGACTCTCGGTATGTGAAGCACGTCAAAATCCAGAGCGCCCTGCTCACAAAGTTCTGGGGGCAGCCAATTTATCTGGGCGCAACCGTGTTGCTGCCGGAAGGTTATGATGCTCATCCCAACGCCCACTACCCCGTACTCTACGAGCAGGGCCATTTCGGTTTGAGACCGCCACTTGGTTTCACCCCCGAGCCACCGCCCGCCAACAGCACATCCGGCAGAGCGTCTGGGTACGACCTTTACAAGCAATGGATATCTCCCGGATTCCCGCGCGTGATCGCCGTGACATTTCAGCACCCCACGATCTATTTTGACGACTCGTATGCAGTCAATTCGGCAAACAACGGACCCTATGGCGATGCGCTCATGACAGAGTTAATCCCTTATCTTGAAGAGCATTTTCGTATGGTCCCGCAGCCGCATGCCCGCGTGCTCTTCGGGGGCTCTACCGGCGGCTGGGAGTCGCTGGCTTTGCAGCTCTACCACCCTGAGTTCTTTGGCGGGACTTGGACTTTCTTTCCTGATCCCGTGGACTTCACCCGCTATCAACTCATCGACATTTACAAAGACAACAACGCCTTTCTTGCCCCAGGGTACGATCCGCCTGTCCCTGAGCGTCCCATGGAGCGCACCAATGAAGGCCAGGTGGACGTAACGGTGCGGCAGATGAGCCTGCTTGAAGAGGTCCTCGGGAGCCACGGGCGTTCAGGCCAGCAATATGAGGCGTGGGAGGCGGTTTATGGCCCGGTGGGGCGCGATGGGTATCCCAGACCTCTTTGGGACAAGCTGACCGGAAAAATTGACCTTGAGGTCGCGAGCTATATGCGCGATCACGGCTATGATCTGCGCTATTATCTGGAACAAAACTGGGCGAGAATCGGCTCGCAACTCGTGGGCAAGATTCACGTGTTCTGCGGTGACATGGATAACTACTATCTCAACCTTGCCGTCTACAGACTAGAAGACTTTCTCAAGAAGACCAATAATCCCGCTTATGGCGGCTCATTTCAATATGGGCGTCCATTGAAAGGACACGGTTGGAACCCCATGGAACCCGCCGAGATGGTTCGAACCATGGCAGATCACATCAACAAAAACACGCCCCCGGGTGGGGACAATTCGTGGAAAGATAGCAAATAGCAAATAGCAATTGGCAATTAGCCAAAAATTTGGGATTTGCAATGCGAACGCATCGGGACATAACCACAGGGTAGGATCAACCACGAACGGCTTAGACCAATTGCTAATTGCTATTTGCTAACTGCTAATTGCTATTTGCCAATTGCTGCCCTTCTCACATACTGCCGCCGAGTTCACAGCCGGTGGGCCCGCCACCCGACTGCACTAAAGAAGTATGTCCTGCGCTGGACTGGGCTACGATTGAACCGGATTGGTCTGCCGAAAATGAACACTGGCCGGTATATCCATTCGATATAGGTACCGCATTAATGCTGTATGCATTGTCCGGCGTTGCGCCGTCGCCGGTTAGATCAAACATGTAGCCGTTCTTGATTCCAGTTGCCAGGGCATCGTCGATCAAACAGGCATTAGTGCTGCCAACCGATTCACAGGTGCTTCCATTTCTTCCCAGATTGGCGAGCTTGGCGGAATATCCAATGGCAGGATAGTTGGAAGCGTAGACCGCCTCGGCGGAATGAAGGGCCCTGATAGAAGCTGCTGCCGAAGCCTCATTGGCCCTGATGCGCGCATGTAGCAGCCGGGGCACTGCAATCGCAACAATCACCAGGATCACCGCGACCACAATAATTAACTCGGTCAAACTAAAACCTGATTGTCTGGGCTTTACCATCAGGGCACTTTCTTTGGGGCCGTTAGAACAGAGTTTACCCCAAAAATACGAAAGTACATGAACTCTTTTTTTCTAGGTCATAGACCTTAACCTAGAAGTTGTCGGCGCCCCTAGCCTTAAAGTTTAGTTACTAAAGTAATCCGATATTGGATTGGCAGGCAGAAAATTGGTTTCGAGCGAGGCATTTCCGGCGAAGAATCTTCCAATGTCTTTTGATTGATGAAGTTAAATTGGGGCGTGGTCTCTTAAAAGTCTATGCTCCGGCAGCGACCGCCGGATTTTTGTCCCGGACCCAAAGCCGTCCTAACCCGGCGACGATGGCCAGCAGAGCGGCACTAGCCAGAAACAACGTCCGGATGCCCACGATCTGTGCCATGACGCCAGAGAGCAGAAGTCCGAGAACCTGGGCCAATGAGATTAATGACATAAAGCTGCTGCTGACCCGGCCAATCATGTGGTGGGGCGTCTCCCGCTGGGACATAGTCTGCGCAGGCACCAGGACCAGGGCTATTGCAAACCCCATAGTGAAAGTGCTGGCTGAGGCCATAGGGACATTCCTGAATATCCCGAGAACTGCCACTCCGATTCCCAACCCCAGAAGACCGCTCAATACCACGGATGTGGCAGCGCGGCTGCGGGCCACCCGATTGACTACCTGTGTTCCCAGAATCAAGCCAATTCCCACCATAGAGCTGATCACGCCAAACAGGATCGGGCCGGCATGCAGGAAGTCCCGAATATAGATCGAAATCAACGGGCTGAAAGAGCTCAGAATGAACATGGCCACTGCCATCGCTACAAACACAAACGACAATCCGCTATGTGTAAATATGAACTTATTGCCCGCAAGAAAATCCCCGGTAAAAGCCTTCAGCGTTTTTCCCGCAGTCTTTGTCCCCGGCCGCACGATGACCAGAGTGGAAAGCATGGCCGCGGAAAAGAGAAAACTCAGGGAATCGAGATAAAAACACGCGTTCTCTCCCAGCACCGATATCAGTAAGCCGGCAAGGCTGGGAGCTAAAATCCTGACCACATAGAAGGTCTGCGACGTGAGCGCATTGGCGGCCAGCAACCCTTCAGGCGGGACCAAGGTCCGCAAGGTCACTGTTTGCGCCGGAGCGAAAAAACTGGAGACCGCGCTCAGGAGGATAAAGATCACGCTGATCTCGCGCACGTCCCTGGCAAGAACCAGGGCAAGAATGAGCACCGCCCGAATCAGGTCGCTGGCAATCATGAGGCGCTTTACGTTCCAGCGATCGACAAATACGCCGGACAGAGGCCCGACAATAGCCAGGGGCAGAGCAAAGGCAATCGTGACGGCAGTTACCTGGACGGCCGTGCCATGCATCCGAAAAGTGATGAGGTTGATTACGCCAAAGAGGGCGAGAAAATCTCCAAACACGCTTACAAACTGCGCGAGCCATAGCGTGCGAAATGGCTTATGCTGAAGGATGGCTTTGAACGTAACAGGCTGCGCCGCAGTGGCCATCTATTTACGATAGCATGGTTGTTGCCGGTGTTAATGTCGGCGATCACGAGAATTTTTCTGGTTTGATGCTGAGGACGTTCCCGCCCTGAGGATTTGGTAATTGGGTAATTTCGTAAGTTGGTAATTGAAAAATTCTGATGTACTGAAATACCTGATTATCAAAATTCCAGTCGTCGTTGGGTTTCCCCGGCATCCCAGATCTTTTACTTCACTGAAATGAAAGGAACCACTATGCGATCCAAGTATTTCTCCGTTGGAATTTTGACGTTGCTATTTCTGCTCACCGCTTTTATGGGCGCGCAGCAGGACAAGAGCAAGCGCCCCAGCCCTCCAGGAACTGCCGAGGTAACCCTGAAAGGCAAAAAGATCACCATTGATTACAGCCGGCCCTCCATGAAGGGCAGAAAGATCGTAGGCGAACTGGTTCCGTACGGAAAAGTATGGCGGACCGGCGCCAACGAAGCTACAACACTGACCACCGACGCCGACCTGAACATCGGCGGAACGAATGTCCCCGCCGGCAAGTACACCTTATATACGCTTCCCTCGGAAGGCACCTGGAAGCTCATCATCAACAAGCAAACCGGCCAATGGGGCACGGTATACGATGAGTCGCAAGATCTTGCACGAGTGGACCTGAAAAAATCCGCGCTGCAGTCGCCGATTGAGCAGTTCACAATATCCTGCAACAAGAAAAACGACAGCACCGCCGACCTGGTGCTGCAGTGGGAGACGACAGAGCTATCAGTTCCAGTCAAAGCCAACTAACTGCATCTCGAAATCGAATATCCTGAAATCGGGCAATTGGAGCCGTGCAGAGCGAATCCAATTGCCCGGCTATCCAGGACCGCCGCATCTTGATTTTCTTGATCTGTGGCGGAAATAGTGCTGTACGGCGCTGTCAGATGGGTATGATTCCTCGCCGTATACCCAGGCTGACAGCTTCGGTGCGGCTGTTAACGTTGAGCTTGCCCAGAATGCTGCTGATGTGAAATTTCACGGTGTGCTCGGAGATGTTCAGCCGCACGGCAATCGCTTTGTTACCCAATCCCTCGCTCATCAACCGCAGGACCTCCTGCTCGCGCGCGGTCAGGGCCTCAACCACATCGGGCAGGTCACTGAGCTGCTGGAGAGTTAGAGGGGCCAAGCCCAATGCAGACGTGGGATGCAGCAGGACCAGACCGGCCTCAGCGGCCAAAATGGCGAGATGGAGTTCGTTGTCGGTGATTTCGCGGGCGAGAACGGCATTCACCCCCGCGCTCAGCACGCGGCCCACCCAATGGAGATCCGGATTATCAGCCAGGATCACGCTTCCCGTCCCGCCTGGCAAACTCTGCATCGCCTGGAGTGCTGCGCTTGCGACTTCGGACGAATCCACATCCACCAGCACGATATCCGTTTCCGCTTGAAGAATGCCCTCCGTGGAAATGCCCGAAGCCGTCGTGATGATTGCGCTGGAAGCCCTGGTTATTTTGTCTGTCAATCGAGCGCGACGAGCAGAAGAAGCGGCTATCACCAGGATGCTAAGTTGCTTCATCGCTCTACTCCTGCCCGCCGCTTCAGCCTGGGTTGAGGGGTTCCCTTCTCAATTCGCGAAAATGAGCAAACCGCTACGCCCGACGCTTGTGACCGATTACCCGCGTGATCCAAGCTCGACGCTGACCTTAATCGCTGCGCCCCCGCGAATGAACCCGGCTTGTACCACCTTCCTGACTGTCGCTTTGCGCAGCGTTTCCTGCACAGCATCAGTATCGGATACGGACCTGCCCTCAAGTTCAAAGAGAACATCTCCCAACAGCACACCGGCTTTATCTGCCGGACTTCCCGGCTCCACGTGAAGGACTACCAGGCCCTCGTTTGCCATTAGATTCAGCTTGCTCCGCAACGATTCCGACAGCAGTGCTGTCTGCATGGACAACCCCAGATATGGCCGCGCGATGCTGCCCCTTTCCAAAAGTTCGGTAACAATGCGGGCGATGGCCGAGGCAGGTATGGTGACTCCCGATCGATGCAATCCTGCGGTATTTAAGCCGAGGACCGCACCTTGGGCGCTCACCAGCGGCCCGCCGGAGAAGCCCGGATACATCACCAGATCGGGACGAATGAACTGGTCAAGTTCACCACCGCGCCAGGTGCGCCAGCCTCCCATCAGTCCGGAAATCACGCCTGAACTGGCTACAACATTGCCGCGCCAACTTCGCCCCAGGGCCAGCACGAACTCCCCAACACGCAAGCCGGACGGATCGCCCCACTGGATAGTTGGGGCGTCAACCTTTTCCTGCAATCGCACCACGGCCAGATCGGTTCCGGGGTCCCGTCCCGCCACACGTCCCGTAGTTTTCTTCCCAGGCGCGAGAACCACGGTAATGTCCTCATCGCGCCGCAGCGCGTGACTGGCTGTGACTACCGAATCCTTGCTCCAAAGAATGCCACTGGAAGGATGCCGGCGGCCGTGCACTGCAACTACCATCTTGCCCACGCTGGCTGTGGCTTCCGCCAGTTCATTCGATAACGCTTTCCAAATACTCTCTGCCATGATTCTGACTCCATTCTTCTTTCAAACTCACTCAACTATGAAGCAATCGAAAACCATGCGCATCAGCCATTTGGGTAGTTTGGTTTTGTTGGGTGTTTCCGGAGAGACCGAGGGAACCCGATTTACCCACAAGTGACTCTTGATTGGGTTAGTGGGTCATGTTGTGGGAAGACGTGTATCAGCAACCATCCCAGCCGGAATGAAGACGTTGAGTAACAGTGATGCGTTAGCTCTGAGAGAGATCCTGGTAGAACGCCTTGGAATCGTATCAAAGTCCGAAATATTGCCGGGGTTCCTTCGGCTGCCTCAGGACAGGCTCCTCACTTCGCGCCTTTGAGATACGCCATGCTCAGGGATTGTGTGGCGCTCCGTTCGGGATGACACTTGATCTTCGGCTGGTACCTCACCTCAAGGCCAGGCTATGTCCTGATATACGTCTTCCCAGAAATGATCCACTATCGAATTTCTACAGCCTTGACTTTCCATATTTACGGCGTATGCTTACACTGTAAACATTATGCCAGCCACAAACACAATTCGCAGTAAAAGACAGGCCCTAAGAACGCCCCGCCGTGTCCCCAACCTGCGGGACGTCATTCGCAATACCGCGCGGGAGTTGTTTGCCAAAGAGGGCTACGCAAGCGTCTCCATGCGGCGGATTGGAGCCGAAATTGGCTGCTCGCCCATGGCCATGTACCGGCACTATGCCAGCAAGGATGAACTCCTGGTTTCCATCTGCGAAGAGACGTTCACGAAAATGATCAAGCTGATCGATGCCCGGCGGGAGAAGCCGGGCACGCCGTTAGAGAAGCTGAGAAGCTGTCTCCGCACGATCATGGATTTTCACCTGAGCCACCCCAACCACTACAAAGTAACGTTCATGACGGAGATTCCGCCGGGGCCGGCCGCGGACCGGAAAGTGGCCATAGGCCAGCCAACGCTCGACCGCCTGCGCAAGGGAATCCAGGAATGCATTGAGGCCAAAGGAATTGACGTTGATCTTGAGATCATGACGCAGATCATGCGCGCGGGTATGCATGGATTGGTCGCGATGCTGATCATCACCCAGCGGCCCTTCCCGGTCCGGAATCCGGAACGGCTCAAGCAGGAACTGATCATGACCCTGACGAAATCCCTGGAATAAACAAGCTTAAGCGTCCAGCATTTATCGTTGTGGGAATTTCTTGCAGACATGGTTTTATTTTGAATCGCTGTTTACAGCGTAAGCATCTTTAGCGACTAGCCGGTTTACGCTGTACGCACGGAGGACCAATGAGCACCCAGGCACTGGCAGTCCCATTGGCAACACCCGATCGCACCGCCATCAATCCCTGGCTGATCGCGATCACCGTGACCCTGGCCACCTTCATGGAGTTGCTCGATACCAGCATCGCCAATGTGGCCCTTCCCCACATTGCCGGCGGACTGGCCGTAAGTTATGACGAAAGCACCTGGGTGCTCACAAGCTACCTGGTTGCCAACGCCGTGGTGCTTCCGCTGAGCGCCTGGTTGAGCCGCGTATTCGGCCGCAAGAATTACTACATGACATGCGTGGCCCTGTTTGTGATTAGCTCTTTCCTGTGCGGCATTGCGCCCAGCCTCGGCCTGCTGATTTTTTTCCGCATCCTGCAGGGCGTTGGCGGCGGCGGGCTGGCGCCGGTAGAACAGGCCATTCTGGTAGATACCTTTCCTCCGGCAAAACGCGCTGGCGCGTTTGCCCTGTACAGCATGGCCATCGTGACGGCCCCGGCGATTGGCCCGCCGCTCGGAGGCTGGATCACGGACCATTTCTCCTGGCGCTGGGTGTTCTTCATCAATGTGCCGATTGGCTTGATCAGCCTGCTGCTGACCCAGCGGCTGGTCTCCGATCCGCCCCGGTTCGTGGAAGAGGTGAAGGCCGCCCGCCGCGGAGGAAAGCTGAGCATCGATTATTGGGGCATCCTGCTGGTTGCCGTTGGCCTGGGCTCCCTGGAAATCGTGCTGGACAAAGGCCAGCGCGAAGACTGGCTCCACAGCCACTTCATCGCCTTCTTTCTATGCGTGGGTGTTCTGGCTCTGTTGGCGACCGTGATCTACGAATGGCGGCACCATGATCCGGTGGTTGAAATCAAGCTGATGAAAGAGCGTAATTTCGCCCTGGCCAACATTCTATATTTCATTTTTGGCTTCATTCTTTTTGGCAGCACCGTCCTGATCCCCCAGATGCTGCAATCGCTGTTTGGCTATTCGGCCACGGATGCCGGCCTGGTCCTGGGTCCCGGCGCGTTGGTGATTATGGTGCTGGCACCCATCGTTGTCCGGCTCACGCCGCGCATAGGCGCCGGAAAGATGATTGGGGCGGCCTCGATCATTATCGGTATCGCCATGTGGCGCTATGCCTCATTCAATTTGCATACCGATTACCAGACCTATGCCATGGCACGAGCGTTGCAGGGTCTGGGCCTGGGCTTCTTTTTTGTTCCGGTCAGCCAACTCGCCTACTCCTACCTGCCCATGGAGAAAAACAACAAGGCGTCCAGCTTGACCAACCTGTTTCGCAATCTGGGAGGTACCTGTGGCGTGGCATTTGTAACTACCATGCTGGAGCGCCGCACCCAGTTTCATCACAGCATCATGGCCCAGCACCTCACGCCTTCGGACCCAGGCTTTCTGCAAAAGCTCGATTCGATTACCCAGTACCTGATAAGCATGGGGGCCGGCACGGCGGACGCTACCGACAAGGCCTACGGAATGATCGCGGGAATCGCGCAAAGGCAAGCAGCCATGCTGGGATCTCTGGATTGCTTTTTGCTGCTGGGAATCATTTCACTCGTTGGAGTTCCGCTCGCTCTGATGAGCAGGAAGTTCCGTAACGATGGCAAGGCTGCCGGACATTGAGATCGCGCCGACGAAAGGACCTTAATGCAACACGTTTCTAAAATTTTGAAGCCTGAGATTTCACGATTCAAGATTCGCCCGTCGAGGATTGCAATACTCGGCGCGAGAATTCTGGTCCTCGGCCTCGCATTGCTGGAGGCGGGCGCTGCACAACAACCTTCGACATCGTTTGAGACAGGGAGCATTGCCACTCCACGCACCATCAATCCGGCCGCCAACAGCACAACCCCAAGCTCACTCGCCGGGCAACAACAGAACCCATTTTTGGGCAGCGTCCCCAGCGGCCCGGTAACCGCAACGCCCGTAGAGCTTTCCTTAGAGGACGCAATTGACCGCGGGCTGCGGTTCAATCTGGGCGTGATCGAAAACCAGGCCACGCTACGCCAGGCACAGGCGCAACGGCTGCGCGCTCTTTCCTCCATGCTGCCGAATGTTTCGGCGCTGCTGCGGCAAAACGTGGACCAACTCAACCGCATTGCCATCGGCCTGAAGATACCGGGTATTCCTCTTTCCACTGGGCAATTCAGCTACCAGGAAAGTTACGTTAGCTTCTCTGAGAATGGCTTGAACCTGGATACCACTTACCGGTTGCGCGCTGCCCGCCGCGTTGCGGAGGCCGACAATTACTCCCTTCAGGATGCTCGTGATGTAGTAGTGCTGGCGGTTGGCACAGCCTACCTGCAGGTCATCGCCAGCCGGTCCAGGCTTGAGACCGCCCAGGCCCAACTTGAGGTGGCGCGAACGCTCGAAGCGCAGACCGCAAACCAGGTAGCTTCCGGCCTCTCTCCGGAAATTGATGGCTTCCGGTCCACGGTCTTGCGGCAGACAGATGAGCAGCGAGTTATAGTCGCGCAAGCCAGCCTGGACAAAGACAAACTCACGCTCGCCCGGCTGATCGGTTTACCCTCCGGCCAGCAGTTCAACACTGTGACTGAAACGCCCTATCAAACCTGGAACGGCCCCAATCTGGAGGCTGCTCTCCAGCAGGCACGCCAGTCCCGCTCGGACATCAAGAGCGTGCAAGCAGCGGCCCAGGCCGCGGAGTTCGACCGAAAGGCGGCGCAATTTCAGCGGCTCCCGGCTCTCAGCTTCAATGGCTACTATGGTGCTATCGGCACAACTCTGGGCCAGTCCTCGGAAGCGTACGCATTGACCGCAACGCTCTCGGTTCCTCTCTTTACCGGCGGGCGCATCCGCGCCGATGTGCAAGAGAGAGCAGCCCAACTCCAGCGCAGGCAATCCGAGGTTCTTGACCTGCTGGGCCGAGTGGATTACGAAATCCGCAATACTTTTACCGATCTTGCGGCTGCGGAAAGCGCCGTGCACGTCGCTGAAAACAACGCGCAATTGGCGCAGAAAACACTGGAGCAGGCCCGCGACCGCTTTCTCAACGGAGTCACCAACAATCTGGAGGTGGTGCAGGCCCAGCAGGATGTGGCTGCAGCCCATGAAAACTATATCTCCAGTCTCTTCGCACATAACCTGGCCAAACTCGTACTGCTGCGCGCCCTGGGGAGTGCGCAGAAGGATGCAACCCGATATCTAGGAGGTAAGTAGCATGGCGACCGAAATTGTTGAACCTAAACCTACGGTCAATCCCGAGGAAAGCAACCACAACGCCGCTCCGTTGGCGCAGACGATAGAGAGCAAAGGAGCAGTGAATGCAGCGGTGCATTCCGAAGCCGGAAGACGCGCCGGGCTCGTGACGGTTTTGAAGCAGCATCCGCGGGTGGTGCTGCTGGTTCTGTCTGCGGCGCTGATTGGCGTCGTGCTGCTGTGGATGTACTTCAGTTCTTATGAGGCTACGGACGATGCTGAAGTCGACGGCCACCTGAATCCGGTCAGCGCCCGCATCAGCGGAACGATTGTTCAGGTGAACCCCGAGGTATTGAACAATCATTATGTATCTGCCGGCACGGTCCTCGCCGAAATTGATCCGGCGGACTTTCAGGCTGACCGGGCGCGGGCCCAGGCCGAATACCAGCGCCTGCGCGCCAGTGCCGCTTCCGCTCATCAGGACATCACCGTAATTTCTTCCAGCAGCACCGGCCGGCTGGAAGTGGCGAGGGCGGCGGTAACCGAGGCGTCCGATTCGGTAGCATCCGAGAAAGCCTCACTGGAGGCGGCCCAGTCGCGCGTGGCCCAGGCGGAATCCAATTACACCCGCACCGAAGCCGATCGGCAACGCTATGAACGCCTGCTGGCCAAGCGGGAGATCTCGCAATCCGAATATCAAAGGATCGCCACCCAGGCATCAACCGAGCGCGACGCCGTCAATGCCGCACGGGCCGAGTATACGGTCGCGCAAAAGCGAGTGGCCCAGGCGGAAAGCCGCTTGCTGGGACGCCAGGCCGATTTGCTGGCGGCACGTTCAGCCCCTGAGCAAGTTGCCTCGTCGCAGGCCAGGGCGGAAGCGGCCATTTCTGAAGCCGATCGTGCCCGCGCCCAGCTCACTACGGCCGAACTGAATCTCAGTTACACAAAAATCGTTGCCTCGGTCAGCGGTATTGTTGGGCGCAAGTCTGTCGAAGTGGGACAGCGAGTACAACCCGGCCAGCAACTGCTGACCATCATCCCGGTTGACGACATCTGGATCACGGCTAATTTCAAAGAAACGCAATTAAGAAAGATGCGCCCCGGCCAGCAGGTCACCGTTCATCTTGATTCCTATGACCGTGATTATCACGGTCAGGTGGACGCCCTGGGAGGCGCGACCGGAGCACGTTTCAGCCTGCTTCCACCGGAGAACGCCACCGGGAACTATGTAAAGGTCGTTCAGCGCGTGCCAGTCAGGATCATGCTGGATCCAAAAGAAAATGCCGACCATCTGTTGCGCCCGGGGATGTCAGTAGAAGCCGAAGTGAAATTGTGATAAGAGGTGAGCATTATGGCATTTTAAGAAATGATGTAACCGAAGGAAGACATATTCCCAAAATTGCGCAGGGCTTGCGAAAATTGCCGCTACACCCGCTACATTTCCCCTTCGTTTTCCAGAGAAGTTATTTGGATACAGTTACTTACGCCGGTAAATCAACTTCAGAAAAAGCCACTGGTTTTGCCGCTACAACCCGCTACAGCCGCTACATTTTGATTTCTGCATTCCAAGCCGGCACATTTTGAACAAGTTTGTTGAAAATATTGAACTTATTCCTTTTTATGACGACTAAAGGCCGATTTATGACGACCTAAAGGCCGGTTATGACGACCTGAGCGTTATTTCTGACGACCTGAACTCTGTTTATGACGACCTGACTCTTGCTGATGGCGACCTGAAAAGCCGTCAGACCGTTAAAACTGATTCGGAGTGTTCCGCCGTTCCCCGAAAATGTATCCGAAGACGCGGATGTGGTGACGAGCCTTCGATCACCCTCAAGAAAAATGGGGGTAAACGCCGCAACGCTGCGCAACTGATTGAGAATTCAGGAGTTGATTGTCGCGGCGTTGGTTTCAAAGGCTGAGCCTTTCCAGAACAGACGGTTTATATAGCCCTTCGGAGCTTGGTGCGTAGGACAGTTCGGTTCTCGCGTACCTTAAGTGCAGCGGAGCAGTTTCCTTGCAGGACAGGCTCTTCGCTGCCGCTCAGGATGACACTGATTTTCTTAATGCATCCATTATCCTCGCCCCGAGTTGCAGGTCCACTTTAATCGGACTTCAACAGCGCTGCAACATTTGGGGGTGAATTCCCGGCGGGCGGTGTAGCCGGCAGTTATTGAAGCCCGATTGATAAACGATATGCGGCTGCTTGAGCCGATAAATACGTTACACTCTAAGCGATTTTATGAAGCGACTTGTTTTCACGTTTTGCTTTGCCATTTTGCTGCCAGCAGCAGCGCAGCCGCCCAGGCAATTGCGGGTTGATGGCGCCCGCATCATGCAACACTTGCAAGTTCTATCGGAATTCGGAAAGAATCCGCAGGGCGGGGTCAGCCGCGTGGCCTACAGCGAGGCGGACCGCCAGGGGCGCGAATATGCCATGCGCCTGATGCGCGAGGCGCAGCTCGATGTACACATTGATGCAGCCGGAAATATTGTTGGTACGCGTGCGGGCAGCGATCCTTCGCTCAGGCCGCTGCTGATCGGCTCCCATATTGATTCTGTCCCCGAAGGCGGTAACTACGATGGTGACGTTGGCTCCCTCTCGGCCATTGAGGTGGCCCAGATCCTCAAGCAAAACAACATAACCTTGCGGCATCCCCTGGAGGTCATTATTTTCCAGAATGAAGAGGGCGGCACCATCGGCAGCCACGCTATCGGCCTGGGCTTGGAGGAAAAGCTGCTCAACCTGACCTCCCAGAGTGGCAAGACCATACACGATGGCACCATGTTTATCGGCGGCAACCTCAGCAAGCTTGCAGGAGTCCAGCGGCAACCGGGCAGCATTGCCGGATATTTCGAGCTGCACATCGAGCAGGGCGGAATTCTGGAGCAGCAAAAGATCAACATTGGCGTAGTGGAAGGCATTGTGGGAATCCTGCACTCCGAGGTGACCGTGGAAGGCTTTGCAAATCATGCCGGAACCACTCCCATGGACCAGCGGCATGATGCCCTGCTCTCGGCGGCCAGGTTCATTGAAAAAGTGAACCAGGTAGTGACCAGCATCCCCGGGCGCCAGGTGGGAACCGTAGGCTGGATCAAGGTCCAGCCGGGAGCCTACAACGTGATCCCCGGCAAGGTAACGCTGGGATTGGAGCTGCGCGATTTGGATGAACAAAAAATTGATGCCATGTTCAACCAGATTCGCTCCGAGGCAAACAAGATTGGCCAACTGCAAGGGACCAGATTCAGTTTTACCGAGCCAACTCTGACTCATCCCGCTTTAACGGACAAGGGCTTTCAAAAGCGCATTGACGA
>DATMMY010000443.1:0-3556 GCA_035569515.1 Candidatus Solibacter sp.
GGCAGTCCTTCCGCGACTTGAAAGTGATTGTCCCCATGCGATCGTGGGTATCTCGCAGCGCCTTCAGTTGCAGAAAAGTCCCGGCGGACCTTTGCATGAAGTCATTCTGGTCCAGAACAAAGGTCAATTTCTGTTGCGGCAGGAGCGGCGGATCCAGCAACTTTTCCAGGGTGCCCAGGAGCATGTCGAAAAACAGTTGAAATCCAAAATAATAAGGATGCTCGCTCTCCCGCTGGAACCAGTCAGGAGCAAACTCTTCGTAGTCCCGGACGTTCAGTACGCCTGCGACCCCCAAAGACGTGTGGCTCCGGACAATTTCAATCAGGGCGTTTATGAATTGCTGGCGCTTCAGCTCCGGCCAATCCATCTCCGGAGATTCTTGCTTCATGACCAGGCTATGTGTCTGAAATTGGGTGACGCCGTAGAGGTCCAGAGTCTGCATCCACGTTCTTTCAATGGATTCCCAGGCATCAAGAGGCGCGGCATAACCAACAACTGCAATTACGTCCGAGCAGCGCTGGAGGCCCGATGGATCGTGAGTTCCAATTTCATCTATGTAGATAATCACTCTTGTTCTGCTTTCTTCGGTTAAGACGTCAATAAAAAAATCGCATTCCCGGACAATATATTTTTCGAAGCACTTGTCGGTATTTGGCCCGCCTTGTCGTTGCCAGATTTCCAAGCCGCACAGACGACAATAAAGGATCATTTCGCGAATCGAACGATTCGTCAGCTAATCTGCCGTCGCCCTTGGCGACTCAGGTATGGCAATCATCACATCCCGCACTTACGTGCGGGTCTACTCTCTAACGTGCCTGCGGCACTGTCTCATATGCTCACTCTGCAACTCCGTCGTACACATTCAGATTTTTGTTTAGTTGTGCTCTGCCGCTTCGTTCCCCGTGGTGCACATTAGATTTTTCTTCTCCGCGCCTCCGTGGTGCGCTTTAAGGGTTTTTTCCGGTTGTTGCATTTTCACTCTGTGTTACGACTTGGTCATCAACTCCCGTGCGCGATTGGTCGTCGTGATGATCGCGTTGATCAACGTGACCCTCAGGCCACCCTTTTCCAGTTCAATCAATCCGTCAATAGTGCATCCAGCTGGAGTAGTGACTGAGTCCTTGAGTAAGGCGGGATGGTGCCCGGTTTCCAGCGCCAGTTGTGCCGCACCAAAGAGTGTCTGGGCGGCCAGTGTGGTCGCCAGGTCGCGCGGCAGGCCCACTTTCACGCCGGCTTCGGCCAGAGACTCCAGAATCACGCATACAAACGCCACGCCGCTGGCGGAGAGGGCTGTGATGGCGTCCATATGTTTTTCGTCCACAACCGCCACCCGTCCCACACTTTCAAAGAGGCTCTTGGCCGTCTCCAGATGTTCAGGCTGGGTGGAAGCGCCCGCAGCCAGGCCGGTCATGCCCGCGCCCACCATCGCTGGAGTGTTGGGCATGGCACGAATCACTGCAATGTCTTTTCCAAGTTGCTGTTGAATAAAGGGAAGAGTGGCAGAGGTGACCACCGAGATCACCAGCGTATTGGGCTTGAGAACAGGAGCAATCTCCGCCAGCAACTGAGGCATGGCCTGGGGTTTTACGCAGATCAGAACGATGGGCGCGTCCGCCACGGCCTCAAGATTATCGGTGCACAACGGTACTCCACCGAGCTGATCGGAAAGCGCCTGGCATTTATCCTGATGCTGGACGGTTGCGATGGCTTCGTCTTTGCCCACCAGTCCGCGTTCCAAGAAAGCCTGCAGAAGGATGGTCCCGAGCTTTCCACAGCCCAGCAGGGCAAGCTTCTTTTGGCTCAGAGATTGGGTAGTCAATGTGATTTCAGCTTGAGTCGAAGAGTTCATGTGTTTCCCTTTCTTGATTGTGGCCCAAAAACAAAACCCGCTGCCTTGGGGCAGCGGGTTCAATATGATTGCTGTTTAGAAATTTTCAGCGCATATCTATCCTCTGGCCTCCAAAGACACACAGATGGCCCCACGGGAGCGGGTATGCCGCGTGCGCTTGTCTGGACAGAGAGATCATGAACGGACTATAGCCGATAGTTTCCGCACATGCAAGAGCGATGGAAAGATTTTGCAGGATTTTCATGGTTATTTCCTGGATGCAACAATCCCTTACCGCAAAGGGCGCCAAGGACGCAAAGGAATCCGGCTCGGAGAAAAGCAAAGCCCACCACGGTCTTGCCCCCTCTGCGCTTCCCTGCGAACTCTGCGGTAAGATTTAATTTGCGGAGCCAATGGCAAAGACTTTCTAGCAGGCTCCATACTTGATCACCCGATCACCCGATGTAGGGCCTGCACTGAGGTGCGCCGAAGTGATCACCCGATTCGCGACACACCTTCCAATTTCAAATATCTTTGGTTAGTACTTTGGCACCTTGGGGTCGATCTTGTCTGACCAGGCGAGAATGCCGCCGGTAAGGTTCTTGGCCTTGGTGAAACCCGACTTGTGCAGGAATTCAACTGCCTTGGCGCTGCGGCCTCCCATCTTGCAATGGACGACTACCTCTTTATCAGGATCGAGTTCATTCACGCGCCTGGGAAGATCGTTCAACGGAATCAGATGGCCATTGAGGTTGCAGATCTGGTATTCGTGCGGCTCGCGCACATCCAGAATATATACGTCCTCCTTGGCGTCCAGGCGGCGCTTCAGTTCTTCCACGCTGATTTCGAAAGAGTTGGTAGTCACTGGCTTTTCTTCTCCTCGCATTCCACAGAATTCTTCGTAATCGATCAGTTTAGTGACGGTGGGATGCTTTCCGCAAACCACGCAGTCGGGATTCTTTCTGAGCTTCAACTCGCGAAAGCGCATGCCCAGCGCGTCCACCAACAGCAGCCGGCCAATCAAGGGCTCGCCTTTGCCGATGATGAGCTTGATGGCTTCTGTGGCCTGAATCAGGCCCACCAGTCCCGGCAGAATGCCGAGCACTCCGCCTTCAGCGCACGAGGGCACCAGCCCGGGCGGTGGCGGCTCGGGGTAGAGGCAGCGGTAGCACGGGCCATCTTTCGCGGCAAAAACGCTGGCCTGCCCTTCAAAGCGAAAGATCGAGCCGTAGACATTGGGCTTGCCGGTGAATACGCAGGCGTCGTTGACCAGAAAGCGCGTGGGGAAGTTATCGGTGCCATCCACCACAATGTCGAAGCCGTCAAAGATCTTCAAGGCGTTTTCGCTGGTCAGGCGCGTCTCAAAAGCTTTCACGTTGACGAATGGATTGATGGCGGCAATTTTTTCCGTGGCGGACTGCAGCTTCGAGCGTCCTACATCGGTAGTGAAATGGATCACCTGGCGCTGCAGGTTGCTGAAGTCCACTACATCAAAATCCACTAACCCCAGAGTGCCCACTCCAGCGGCGGCCAGGTACAGCGCCAGGGGCGATCCCAGCCCGCCCGTACCGATGCAGAGCACCCGTGCAGCCTTCAGCTTCTCCTGCCCTTCCATGCCGACTTCCGGCATGATCAGGTGGCGGGAGTAACGCAATACTTCCTCTTGGGATAATGGGGAAACCGGCGCCGACGTGGTGGCCATGACAACTCCTTATTCTTGGGATTGAG
>DATMMY010000444.1:0-7747 GCA_035569515.1 Candidatus Solibacter sp.
ATTGAGCGCGCGAGAGGTGAGAAGTTCAAATCGCCGGTGCCTGCTTTACCGGATTCCGGCCTTTCAATTCACGAATCGCTGGCGAAGCTACAGAGCAGCCGCGCCGATCTGCTCTCCATGCAGTCGCGGATTGAGGCACGCGATCTTTCGCAAGTCACCTTCCCTCATTTTGTGTTTGGCCAACTCAATATCTATCAATGGCTGGCGTTTATAGGGGTACACGAGACCCGGCACTTGAAACAGATCGAGTCGGTACTCTCCGCGCGGGAATCGCATGGTGCCAGAGCTTCATCCACTGTGCCAATTTAATGCCTGTCATCCTGAGCAACGGACTCGCGGTGGCGAGTTAGGGGAAATGAACTGATGGCGGTGGGGACGCATTCTATTAATGAGTGTCATCCCGAGCGCAGCGCCACAAAGAAGCGAGTACAACGTATCTCAAAGGCGCGAAGAGAGGGACCCCGACAAGGCTTCGGGCTTATGGGACAATGCCTCAAGGCTTCGGGTTCAGGATGACACACCTTACAAATCCACAAGAACCTCAACATATTTAGCTCTCATGCGGGCTCTTTTACCCCGGCTAAAAAAGGCCGGGGGCTACACGAATTCTGAACTGCGTTTCTAAAGAAGCTTACGGCGAAGATACGCACCTGTGGATTGCATCCCGCCTCGCAAACGCGCGGAGAGCTTGCCGGAGAAGAGGAAATCAATAAATCCCTCCATTTGCCGGAGGAATTGAGGACCGTATCCGTACCACCAGAGTTTCTTCATGCGCGGAAGGCGGTCAGAGTCTACGTATTTTGGCCAGACCATCTCTTCCATGCCAAGTTTGCCATGCGTGCGGCCCATGCCGCTGGCTTTTACGCCTCCGTGCGGGGCTTCGCTGATGCCGAAGCAGGCGATCACGTCATTCACCATAACCGTGCCGGCCGCAACGCGGGTGGCCAGGGCTTCGCCACGCTTGCGGTGGCTGGTCCACACACTGGCAGCCAAGCCAAACTCAGAATCGTTGGCCAGGGCTACCGCCTCATCGTCATTCCTGAAGCTGCGCACCGGCAGAACAGGACCGAAGGTTTCCTCACGCATGATGCGCATGTGATGGGTTACATCAGCAAGAATGGTGGGAGCATAGAAATTTTGGCCAAGCTCAGGCCGCGTTTTGCCGCCAGCCAATAGCCGCGCTCCGGAGGCAATCGCGTCTTCCACGTGTTCCCTGACAATTTTCAATTGCGGCTGGTGAATGAGCGGGCCAATATCGGTGCTGGTGTCTGCGCCGTTGCCAACACGCAGCCTGGCTGTCTTTTCCACGCAGGCCTTTAGAAACGGCTCGTAAATGCTTTCATGAACGTAGCATCGCTCAATCGACAGGCAGGTTTGCCCGGCATTCATGAATGCGCCCCAAACGGCAGCGCTGGATGCCACGTCAATATCGGCATCGTCCAGCACGATCATGGGATCTTTGCCGCCCAGTTCCAGAACCACCGGCAACAGGCGGGCCGCGGCGGCCTGCGCCACCTTTTTGCCTGTGGCTACGCTGCCAGTGAACACCACTTTCTGTATGTTGGATGAAAGCAGGGCAGCTCCGGCAGAGCCATCGCCGGTGATTACCTGAAATAGATCACGGTCCAATCCGGCGGCCAAGAGCATCTCCTGCAATTTGAGGGAGGAAAAGGGCGTAAATTCCGAAGGCTTGAGAACCACCGCATTGCCGGTAATTAAAGCGGAAAGCGTTTCTGCCGCAGGCACGCTGAAGGGATAATTCCAGGGGCTGATGATCCCGATTACTCCATAAGGCTCGCGCAGGAGCCAGCCGCGTTTCAGCTTCATGATCGGATTGGAGTGGGGGACTGGCTCCGGCTGCAAGAACATGGGAGCGTAATCAACCAGGAAGCCGACCGTATCCAGGATGACCATAACTTCGGTGGCCAGCGCTTCGGATTTCGGCTTGCCGGCCTCGCGGGTGATTACATCAGCCACCGCATCTTTTTGCTCGCACAGAATTTGCCGGAAGTCTCGCAGGATGCGCGCTCGCTGCGACATGGGCGCTGCCGCCCACTTGCGCTGCGCCGCGAGAGCGCGGTCCACGCACGCCAACACGGCGGACTTCTCATATTGCGGAACCTCACCCACGCGCTGCTGGTTCGCGGGATTGAGTACGGGAATGCCGGCAAAAGTGGTTGTTGGCGCGGTTGTCATGGCTGTTTCCGGTCAGTATTCTACGCCCAAAAGAAAAAGTCCGCTGGCCGGAGCGGTGGCTGAAGCCGCAGAACGATTACGCGCTTCCAGGATCCGCCGCAAGTCGGGAAGAGTCACGTTGATTTTACCGACCATAAGAAATGTTCCTACAAGGTTACGCACCATGTGATGTAAAAAACCGCTGCCGCGTACCGTGTAGATCAAGTCGTCGCCATGCCGATGCCAGGCTGAAGAGTAAATGGTGCGCACATTGTTGACCTCCAGGTCTTCTCTTTCACGTTCGGGTTTCTTACGTTCGGGATCGACTGCCGCAAATGAGGTGAAGTCATGTTCTCCCAATACCAGTCCGGCGGCCTCAATCATCAGCGCTTCATTCAGCGGATAAGGATGGTGATAAACGTAGCGGGCCAGAAACGGTGGGCATATTTCCGCGCGGTGGATTCGGTATTGATAAGTCTTGGCCACAGCCGACTTGCGTGCGTGAAACTCCGGGGGAACTTCCTCTACGGACAAAATCCGGATGGCCGCCGGAAGAATATCATTCAGGGCCTTGCGAAAATTCAAGAGTGGAATGGAAGACTGGGTGCTTACGCTGGCGACCTGGGCCAGGGCGTGTACGCCGGCATCGGTTCTTCCCGAGCCTTGCGGCAGGGTCGTCTCGCCGGTTAGGTGTTCGATTACGGACACTAAAGTGCCCTGGATTGTCGGCCGGTCCGGTTGAATTTGCCATCCGGAAAAATCATGGCCGTCATAAGCAATCGTGAGCTTGAGATTGCGTTGCAAATCCATTCACCTAACACTTTTTAACACGCCAAAGCGTCCAAGCCGATATACTAAATTGTTTCTTCACCATGCCATGAGTCTGTCTTTTTCGGAACCTCAACGAAGATTTTCTCGTATCTCAGGTGACGTAAGGCCGCAGTCAAAGTCTGTATAGCAGTCCAAAACAATTGGAGAACAGTGAATGCCAGTGATCGGTATACTTCGGGAACCAAATAAATGTCTCGCTCTCAGTCTGTGTCTGTTGCTATCAATGCCAATGGTCGCGCAGCAGGGCGGAAACGCACAGCAGACCTCTCCAGCCTTGAGCACGCAAGGCGCCACAGTACAGACAGCCCCAATGCCGGCGTCGCCCGGGCCGGAAAAATTGCCTTCGCCGACCGCTGTGGACTATTCGAAACCCGCGCGGCATTTTCCAAATCCCATCGCTCCTTATGTTCCGCGGAGGGTGCCTCCGCCCAACTTTGCCAATGCGCCAAAGATCCAAGAGTTGCTGCGCAACGGCAAGATCATGCTTTCCATGAATGATGCGATCGCGCTGGCCCTGGCCGACAACCTGGACATTGCCATAGCCCGATTCAATCTGCCGATTGCCGATACGGACGTGCTACTTACCAGTGCTGGAGGTTCTCCGCGCGGCGTGAATGCGGGCCTGGTGTCGGGCACTCCTGGCGGCGCTCCCGGCGGCCCAGCCGGATCTCAAGGATCTGGCGCCGGCGGCACGAGCGCGGGCGCCGGCGGCGCGGGCGCCGGAGCTTCAGGACTGGTGCTCTCTACCAGCGGTGCGGGTCCGCTACCTGATAACTTCGATCCACTGTTGACTGGTACTATGCAGCTTGAGCACGCGGTCTTTCCATTGAGCAACATCATCACAACCGGAACCAATCAACTGCAGCAAAACACCGCAACAGCGAATTTTGGCTATTCGCAGGGATTTTCGACCGGTACCAACCTTTCCGTTACTTTTAATAATAACCGTCAGATTTCGAACAACCGTTTCAATTTCCTGAACCCGACGCTGAGTAGCAATTTTCGTGCTTCCGTGCGTCAACACTTATTGCAGGGATTTGGACCTCGAATCAACGGACGTTTCATCGTGCAGGCCAAGAACAACAAGAAAATTACTGAAGAGGCCTTCCGTTTGCAGGTAACGGTCACAGTAAGCCAGATCCAGAATATTTATTGGGACCTGGTCAACGCCTATGAGGATCTAAAGGTGAAGGAGCGTTCTTTGGCTCTTGCCCAAAAAACCCTTGCCGACAATAAGAAGCAGGTGGAAATCGGGACGCTGGCCCCAATCGAAATCGTTCGCGCCCAGAGCACGGTGGCGCAGAACCAGCAGGACTTGCTCATTTCCCAGACGACTCTTCAGCTTCAGCAATTGCTGATGAAGAATGCGATCACCCGCAATCTTCCGAATGATTCAGACCTGATGCGGGCGGATGTAATTCCTACCGATACCATCCAGGTGCCGGAGCAGGAGAACCTTCCATCCGCGCAGGAGTTGATACAAGAAGCATTGACGAGCCGTCCGGATTACATTCAGGCGAAAATCAACCTCAAGAACAGCGAGATCGGTATCAGAGGCGCGAATAATGGCTTGCTGCCCACGCTGGATCTGATCGGTTTCTACGGAGCGAGTGGCCAGGGCGGTCTAGCCAGCTTGATTAATCCAAGCATCTGCGGAAACCCAGGTGCGAATCCATTGAACTGCACTCCCTTCGCGTCCAGCGATGGTTTTGGGACCGCTTTCGGAAACCTTTTTAATTCGAGCGGTCCTGATAAGGGAGTGGCGCTTTCCCTTATCATACCCATTCGTAACCGTCAGGCCCAGGCTGTCCAGATTCGTTCCCAGCTTGAATATACCCAGGCCCGATTACGTCTCAAGCAACTTGAGAACCAGATTGGAATTACCGTTCGCAATGACCAGTTTGCCGTGCAGCAGAACCGCGCGCGCGTAGCCGCAGCCCAGCAAGCCCGGGAGCTGGCTGCCCAGAGTCTTGATGCCGAGCAGAAAAAATATGCCTTGGGCGCTTCCACCTACATCCTGGTTTTGCAGGCCCAGCGGGATCTGGCCCAGGCCGAATCGAACCTGGTTGCCTCCATGACTGCTTATGCCAAGTCGCGAGTCACCCTTGACCAGGACACGGCACAGACTCTGGATCACAACAACATAAGCCTGCAGGATGCCGTTGTGGGGCAGGTAACCACCCAGCCTTCCGTGCCGGGTCTCAAGCCTTACACTCCCGGGCAGGAATTGCCTCCCTTGCAGCCGCAACCTCCGCAGTAATAGCAATGAACAATGAGAAAAACCGGCTGGACCATGCAGCCGGTTTTTTCTTGTTCGCTCAATGGGCTTGCTGCAAGGTATTCTTCTTGCCATGACTTTGTCCGTTTGCATCATCACCTACAACGAAGAAGCGAACATCGGTCGCACCCTGGAAAGTGTGAAGAGTATTGCCGACGAAATTATCGTTGTAGACTCACGGAGTACAGACAGCACCGTGGCTTTGGCCCAATCTTTTGGGGCAAAAGTTTTCGTCGAAGAATGGAAGGGGTTTGCTCCGCAGAAGAACTCGGCCCTGGCCAAGGCAAGCTGTGACTGGGTGCTTTCATTGGATGCCGATGAGGAGGTCAGCCCCGAACTGGCCGATAGCATTCGTGCATTGCTACACTCCTCAGCCCCGCCGCCGCTGCATGGCTACCGGATGGCGCGCAGAAACCTATACATGAACCGCTGGATCAGGCGCAGTGGATACTATCCTGATCGCAAGCTAAGGTTGATCAAGCGCGGAGTTGCCCAGTTCGAGCTGCGCGCCGTCCATGAAGACCTGAAGATGGAAGGGACCACCGGCCTCTTGAATGGAGATCTCATCCACCATGCCTATCCTACGCTGGAAGGCTTTATTGAGCATGCAAACCGTTACTCCAGCCTGGGAGCCGGAATGGTAGCGGACCAGCGGGCTGTGGGTTTCAGCATAGTAAACATTGTCCTGCGCCCCCTGGTTCGTTTTATTTACAGCTACTTTTTCCGCCTGGGGTTTCTTGATGGCCGCGAAGGTCTGTTGGTTTACATGAACCACGCCATGTACGTGAGCTGGAAGTACGCCAAGGCCTGGGAGATGTCGAGAAATCGCGGGCGAGATGAACGGTCTTTGGCTACGAATCAACGCGAATAAACACGAATTGGGGCACAAAGATCAAGAGAAATAAAATGAGGTGAAAGTGCGTTTCTATCTCTTTTTTTGGATTCGCGTTGATTCGTGTAAATTCGCGGCTAATAATTTGTTGAAAATCGTTTTGTCAAATAACCGCTGCAAGTAACTCGTCAAACCATGCGCTCCCTATCATTCCAACCCCTTCTGCGCGATCTCTGCGGCCTCTGTGGTGAATCTTGGCTTTTGCGTGCCTTAGTCGTCATTTTCCTTCTTGGGTCCATTCCATGTTCAGGACAGAAGTCGGAAGAATGGCTTCCGGTGACCTCCCAGGACCTGAAGATCAACTCCGTTCCGGGCGATCCTGGGGCGGCCGCGATCCAGCTTTATTACGCAGATTACCGGGACGATATCCGCAAGGACCAGTTCATCTATCACCGCATCAAGATACTGAGCGAGCAAGGCAAGATCTATGGCGACGTAGAGATTCCCGTGCCGCCGGATTATCTCGTAGTAAGTATCCAGGCGCGGACCATCCATCCTGATGGGAGTATCACCCAATTCAAAGACAAGCCTTTTGAAAAACTCATCTCCTGGGACCGCGAGAATAGATTTATCGCGAAAGTATTGACTCTGCCGGGCGTAACCGTGGGCAGCATTATCGAATACAAGTACCGACTGAGCTGGGAAAAGCATCTTTACGATACTACCTGGACGGTGCAACACAGCCTCTACACAGTCAAGGAGAGCTTCTGGCTGGGAACGTATAAGGGCGCGCTCCACACGAAGCATGCTGCGGACCAGCCCCACCTTTCTTATGTCTACGCCAACATGCCTCCCAACGCGGTGCCGAAGGACAACGGAAACGGCGTTGAGCTTCAATTGGAAAATGTTCCGGCGTTCAAGCCCGAAAAATACATGCCGCCGGAAGACAATTTCAAGGCCGAGGTGCATTTCTTCTATGGCGGCAGGGAGATCGAATCTCCTGAGGTCTTCTGGCAGGACCTGGGAAGAGAATGGCATGAGAAAGCGGAGCGTTTTATTGGCGATCATCCGGAGATCAAACGTGCCATGGCGGAGATGGTTGGCAACGAAACCAACCCGGAACAGAAACTGAGAGAACTCTATGGCCGCGTCCAGCAGATAAGGAACCTGAGTTATGAGCGCACCCGCACCAGGATAGAAGCAAAGAAAGAAGACTTGAAAACGAACGACAACGTTGTAGATGTATTAAGCCGGGGGTATGGCAGCCAGAATGAAATCGCAGAACTGTTTCTGGCCCTGGCGCGCGCCGCAGGATTTGAAGCGGGATTGCTGCGCGCTTCCAATCGCAAAGACCGCGTCTTCGATTCCAAACTACTGTCAGCGAGGCAGCTTGAGTCGGAAATCGTACGCGTGAAATTGAACGACAAGGATGTTTTTCTCGATCCGGGGACCAGATTCTGTCCATTTGGAATGGTCGCCTGGATGTACACCTCGGCCCCTGCGCTTCAACTGAACAAAGATCGCGGCAGCTTCATCATCACTCCCACTCCCACTGCGGACCAGACGTTTACCCGCAGGATCGCCGCCGCAACCATTTCTCCCCAGGGTTCGTTGAAGGGAGACATCATCCT
>DATMMY010000445.1:0-9557 GCA_035569515.1 Candidatus Solibacter sp.
GCAAAACCAAAACCTTTCTGGGGAAGTGGGGAGAGGGATGGAAGTTGGGTGGCGCGCTGGACAGTCTTTCCAGTGCTATGCATTCGTCCGCTTTGCGAAAACACTTGACATTTCTCTCGTAGTCATAGACAGGATGACACAGTTTTTAGTTGGGCGGACCTACTTCACATGGCAAAATGAACATCCAACCGTGTCAGGATTAGCTCAGAGCGCTTTAGAAAAACGCCTCACACTAATCTTTAAACTGCGAGCGCCTTGCCTGTGCCTGTCCACGCTGCCCACCGGCCTTCAACACCAGCGCTACGCTTCCTGAGCGGGGCATGATTTCAATCTTCGTTCCGGCAGGGAACTGCAGCGGATTGCGGAAGTAATAAGTCGTATTGAAATGCGGATTGAATCTCTCGATCCAGAGCAAGGGCTCTACTGATTCGTCCGGACGCCGGGCAATCACCTGAAGCACACCGTCGGCGGGAATCTGTGTCGGCTCAATCCCGATCGCCTCTACCGGACGCTGCATGACCGTAGTTCCGGAGACTGTCAGCCGCTTGGCGCCAACGCTGCTCTTGGTCTCTAGCGAAGAAAACTGCGGCTTCGGAGGCAGGTAGAGCGGGTTCCCCTGCGGTGCGCCGCCTTCCACCCACTCGGCGATGATCTCCATGTCCTCCTGGGTCAGCCCGTGATCATTCTTGAATTCGCCAAACCCCTGCACCGCATTCCAGGGAGGCATACGGCGCGCCAGAACCTGTTGCTTGATGGCCTCGGCCCAGGGGCGTGCTTCCTGGTAGGTCATTAGGGAGACTGCCGGCCCGCCTTCCCGGTGGCACGATGCGCACTTGTTATAGACCACGCGCGAGACGTCCCGCGACCATGTGATATTGGTACTGTAAAAAGGATGCGCCCGGAGCAATAGCCCCGCACCGCCAAAGACCACAGCAAAAACAACGATAGCCAAAATCCACCGGCGCATAACCCGCTTCAAGGAATGCATGAGGGGAAAGTCCAAAAGTCCTGATCAGTAATTTTACTGAATGCCATAAAGAATTGTCTGCGGCAAGCACAAGAAAATATGGGGCCATGCAGCAGTTCCGATCACCCGATCACCCGATGTCCCGATCACCCGATTCTTGATATAGTGTTTAACCGCTGAAACAAAAATATCCAAGGACCCATATGAATCCAGTTTCGTTCGCTGGCAGGTGGTTGGCCTGTTGCGTGATCGCTCTGTCAGGCGCGTTAAGTTCAGCCTCTGCGGAAGAACCCAATGCGGCTACTCTTTACAAGGTGCAATGCGCGCTGTGCCATGAGAACTCCGGCCAGACACGCGCGCCCTCGCCTGCGGCCATCCGGTTGATGTCGCCGGAGAATGTCCTGCGCGCGCTGGAAATTGGCAGAATGAAAGACCAGGGCGCACTGATCACCCCCGCGCAGCGGCGGATGCTCGCTGAGTTCCTCACCGGCAAGCCGTTGGGCCAGACCGCGCAAGCTCCGAACGCAAAGCTGTGTGCAGATGCGAAGGCGCCGCTTTCGCCCACCAGCACGGATTGGAACGGATGGGGCGCGGACCTTACCAACGCGCGCTTTCAACCTGCCGACCGGGCCGGACTGACTGCCGGCCAGGTGCCTCAGTTGAAACTGAAATGGGCCTTTGCCTTCCCCAACGCTCCACTCTCATGGGGACAGCCAACGGTGTTCGGCGGACGCATCTTCATCCCTAGCGTGAACCGGAATGTCTACTCGCTGGATGCAAAATCCGGCTGCCAGTACTGGTCGTTTGAAACCGAAGCGCCGGCGCGGACCGCCATGGTCATTGCTGCGCTTCCCGGCGAGCCCAAGCGATATGCCGCATTCTTTGGCGACTCGCGCGCAACCGCCTATGCCGTGGATGCCACCACCGGCGAACTGCTGTGGAAGGCGCGCGTGGATGCCCATCCTAAGGCCAAGATCGTCGGGGCACTGGAATACTACGAGGGGCGCGTATTTGTCCCGGTGACGGGCGGCGAGGAAGTAGGCCTGGGAGACAAATACGAGTGTTGCTCCTCGCGGGGCGCACTGGTCGCCCTCGACGCGGCGTCCGGTAAACAGATCTGGAAGACCTACACGATTTCCGAGGAGCCGCATCCCACCACCAAGACTGCGGCGGGAGTGCAGAACCGGGGGCCATCCGGCGCAAGCATATGGTCGGCGCCCACTATTGATGCGAAAAAAAGGATCATCTACGTCGGCACGGGCGACAATTTTTCGGAGCCCTCCACCAAGACCAGTGACGCCGTCCTGGCCTTCGATCTGGATTCGGGCAAGCTGCTTTGGTCCAAGCAGCTCACTGAAAATGATGTCTTTAACATCGTGTGCGCCGGAGAGGGATGCGGAGATCATCTGGGTCCGGATGTTGATATCGGCGCGTCGCCGATCCTGGTGACCCTTGCCAGCGGCAAGCGAATGCTGCTGATCAGCCAGAAATCGGGAGTGGCTCATGCGCTTGATCCAGATAAGAACGGCGAAGTCCTATGGGGCACCCGCGTGGGCAAGGGAGGCCGTTTAGGTGGCATCCAATGGGGCTCGGCCTATGATGGCAAAAGTATGTACGTGGCCGTTTCCGATATCGGCCATGTGAAATCGTCGGGCATCGGCAAGATGGTTGCGGATCCCAAGGCCGGCGGTGGCCTCTTCGCGCTCGACGTCAAGACCGGCGAAAAGGTGTGGGCAGCGCCTCCACCCTCCTGCGGTGAGCGTCCCTCATGCAGTCCCGCACAATCGGCTGCCGTCTCCGTGATCCCCGGCGTGGTGTTTTCCGGATCTGTGGATGGCCATCTGCGCGGCTACTCCACAGCTGATGGCAAAGTGATATGGGATTTTGATACCGCTCAGGAGTTTACCGCGGTCAACGGAGTTCCAGCCAAAGGCGGCGCCATGGATGGCCCTGGCCCGATCCTTGCAGGAGGAATGCTCTACGTGGCCTCCGGCTACAGCGTCTGGGGCGGCCTGCCAGGAAACGTGCTGCTGGCATTTTCGGTGGACGGCAAATAAAAGGACTTAACCGCAAAGGACGCGAAGGTCGCAAAGGAATCTGGACGCAAAGGAATCCGGCATTTGCTAATGTGTCATTCTTTTGTGAAGACGTGTATCAGTGCACGAGTTTACTCGTGCCGAAAACGTGGAAGAATAAATGGGCTTCAGCCCCTGCACACTGCCCATAAATCCGCCCTGAAATTCAAAATGACCCGCCAACGCGACGGGTGCCCCATTCTTCGCGTTTTTTGCGAAGGATGGGCGAAGACACAGACACTGAAATCTTTGCGGTCTGGAGGGCTCAGCAAACAAATTGGGGTGAGATGAAGTCCTGCGAAGGACATCATCTCACCCCAAGTTTTCTCTTATGACTTACTTACCTCGTAGCGCCCGCTGTTGAGCCCGGCTTGGCGCTCGGCGTTGAATTTTGCTCTGCAGCGTTTGGCTCTGACTTTGTGCCTGGTTTTTCAAACTTGATCAACGAAGCAGTGTCAGTTTTGGGATCCACGGCCACGGAGAACCAGCCAATCATCATCTCTTCCCAGGTCTGGTCGCCCCACTTTACTTCCTTGGTCGGGTCCGGGTTATAGGGGTTGTTCGGAGAGTTGTCGAAGTGCGCGGTGCACTCGATGCGTGAACCCTTCGGTATCACCATCGGCTTATCCAAGGTGTAGCCGAGCTGCCAGTTGAAGTCGTATTTTGGAACGGACAACAAGGTCTGGACCTCTCCGTTCGGGTAGGTGATCTTGTACAGGAAGTCTTTCCCACGAAAGTGCATGTGGGGCATCAAGTCCACCAGCGTGACGGTGTCCTGCAGCAGGACCTGCGACTTCACTTCATAGTTGTCGGCATTGGGCGGAATCGCAAAATCCCGCGTCGGGGCCAGCAACGTGACGTTGCGATACCTGGGTGCGGTCTTAGCGAACACCAGCCCGATCTTCGTTTTGTCAGTGCCGGCGGTGCCATTGGCTGTGTAATGAAGTTGCAACACAATGTCTGATCCGGCGCGCACCAGCTTTGCTGAATCACGCAGCACCAGGGGTTGCAGCCCGGGAGCGTATCCGGTCAGGTTCTCGGCATCGGTGATTCCACCATCGCGCTGGCGACCTCCCCTTTGACGCTCGCCCTGCCGTTGTCCTTCAGGGTTCTCTTTTTCTTTCTTGGGCACAAATGGCACGCCCGGCTGTGCGTCCTTCATCCACTTCGATCCAGGAGGCCGGACAAAGGCGATTACGTGATGCACAATGGCGCGGTTTCCGGGACGAACTTCTGCTGCTGTGACCCATGTGTCTTCCTTGAAATTCCCAGGAATGACAATGTACTGGTAATCAACGGTCCCTTCCGCAGGCACCGGAAACGCGGTCGGCATCTCGATCACCATGTCGGGTTTGCCGATGTTCCAGCCATCCAAAAACTGCACCGGAGCTGGACGATCCTTGGCATCGCCTTCCGGCGCGCCGTTATCGGCCCACGACACCAGCGCCTTGACCTGTTGCGGGGTCAGCTTGCGCTCATTCGAAAAGTGGTTGTACCTCGGGTCGGCGAACCATGGCGGCATCTTCTTGCTGAGCACCGCACTCTTGATTGCCATGGCCCAGGGGCGCGTTTCCTGATAGCTGCCGAACGCCATTGGTGCAACTTCACCGGCGCGGTGGCAGACCTGGCAGTTGTTTTGCAGAATCGGCAGGACGTCTTTATTAAACGTGACAGTTGTGGGAGCGGCCGGAGTTGTATCGTTCGTTGCCGCCACCCCCATCAGCAAGCAGCATAATGAAACCGCTACTGCCAGCAATCCCTTCGTCAGCTTTCGCGTCATAGGCACCCCCAAAGTTTCGCCTTCTTTTCGATTTGAATAATATTCATTTCTTCAGGGATGAATATTATTCATTGGAGCCCACTATTGCTACCGCAACAGGTAGGAAGATTCTAAGGTCAACATTCTACTTACCTTGCCTCCTGGAGCGCAATGATTTTATTTTGGTTTTTACTCGGTTTTTGTCGGGCTTTCCGCCGTTTGGACCCCAATTGAATCCCAAAATGATCCCGCCCTGAAAATCAGCCAATAGCCGCATCAATGACTGTGATTGCACAGGTAATTTTGGAGATGCAATGCGTCGGCCGTTCAATGCGATTCACGTAAAGCTCTTGAGAGTATTCGGGGCTCAGATTCTCGCATCTGGTTTTGATGATCCGATCAGTGGCCTCAGTGGGAATCAGTGGTAGAAAACATCTCAAGCCTCTCGACAAAATCCATGAGCTCTGCTTTTCAGGAACAAGCATTTTGCGGCCTGAGCGCGGTTATGCCACAATAACTGCAGTCTCACATGTCCAACACAAGCACTCCAGAGCCCCAATCCACCGTCCAATCCAGCGAGTCGAACGAGACCAATCAATCGGGCGACTCATTCAACGACATTCTCTCCCAATACGAGCAAAGCCACTCTCACAAAGCTGCAGAGGGTAGTAGAGGGCGCGAAGGAACGGTAGTCGCCGTCACCGCTGATTCGGTTCTCCTTGATATTGGTTTTAAGACTGAAGGTATTTTGCCGCTGGCCGTCTTCCAGAGCGCCGGCGAAGAGGTGAAGCCCGGCGATAAGCTGATCGTCACAGTCAAAGGCCGCGATCCGGAAGGGTACTACGAGCTTTCCCGCGCCCGGGTGGAGCGGCCCAAGGACTGGTCGTCGCTGGAGAAGGCCTTCGCCGATAAATCGACGATTGAGGGCACGGTCACCGGCGTGGTCAAAGGCGGGTTGAGCGTGGATGTGGGCGTACGCGCCTTTATGCCGGCCTCCCGCAGCGGAGTGCGCGATGCCGCCGAGATGGAGAAGCTGATAGGTCAGGAGATCCGTTGCCGCATCATGGAGCTCGACGTGACGGAAGAAGATGTAGTGGTGGATCGCCGTGCCGTTCTCGAAGAGGAAGAGCGCGCCACCAGGGAGCGCCGGTACTCTGAAGTTAAGGAAGGCGAAATCGTGCAAGGCGTGGTCCGTAGCCTCGCCGATTACGGCGCGTTTGTCGATATCAGTGGCGTTGACGCCCTGCTGCATGTCAGTGACATCTCCTGGGGACGGGTCAACAAACCGGCGGACGTGCTCTCGGTGGACCAGCAGGTTGAGGTCCAGGTGCTCAAGGTTGATCCCGACAAGCGGCGCATTTCCGTAGGCATGAAGCAGCTTCAGCCTCATCCGTGGGACCTGGTCCCTGAAAAATTTAAAGTAGGCGAGCGCGTGCGCGGCGCGGTGACGCGCGTAGTCGAGTTTGGAGCGTTTGTAGAACTGGAGCCGGGCATTGAAGGATTGATCCACATCTCGGAGATGTCATGGGCCAAGAAGGTAAGAAGGTCCAGCGACGTGGTGAAACCCGGCGAAACAGTTGAGGCGGTAATTCTGGGTGTAAACACCGGCGAACGCCGCATCTCTCTGGGCCTCAAGCAAGCGCTAGGTGATCCGTGGGCAGACGTGGCGCAGCGCTTTCCGGCAGGCTCGGTGATTCAGGGGCCGGTAACCAGCATCACCAAATTTGGCGCCTTCGTGCAGCTCTCCGAGGGCGTTGAAGGCATGATTCACATCAGCGAGATGAGCGCCGAGAAGCGCATCAATCATCCGCAAGATGTGCTGAGGCTGGGGCAAACGGTCCAGGCCCAGGTGCTCGAAGTCGACAAGGAAAAACGGCAGCTGCGGCTGAGCATAAAGCAAATGGTTCCCAGCAGCCTCGATGAATACATCGCCGAGCACAAAGAAGGCGATCTGGTCACAGGCCGCATGATTGAGGTTTCGGGCGGACGCGCGCGAGTGGAACTGGGTGAGGGCGTCCAGGGCACCTGTCCAATGCCCGCCGAAGGTTCGGCGAAGAAAGCAGCGGAGAAACCAGCACCAGCCGAAGCGAAGGCCGATTTGTCGTCATTGAGTTCCATGCTAACCGCTCGCTGGAAGGGCAACGCCGCCGGAGGCGGCGCCAAACGGGAGCCCGCCCAGACCGGCCAGATTCGCAGCTTCCGCATAGCAAAACTGGACCAGGCGGCGAAAAAGATTGAACTGGAACTCGCGCAATAGACCCTGGCAGGCGCGTGGGTTTCCTTTGCGTCCTTAGCGCCCGGAGCCTGCCCTCGAGCGGAGCGAAGGGCGGTGAAAAGGTTTTTATAGTTTTGGCTAATTGCCAATTGCTATTTGCTAACTGCTGCCTTCATCGCCTGCGCAATATCAGCTTTCAGATCGTCAACCGCTTCCAGCCCGATGTAGAGCCTCACCAGCCGATTCCCATACTTTGGCCTCTTGGGAGAGTGGAGATCATAGGCCATGGCAAGGCTCGTGACTCCTCCCCAGCTGTATCCGATTTCGAACAACTGGAGCGCATCCACGAATGCCAATACCTGCTGCCCGGTAAATCGCTTGGTAAAGACAAACGAAAATAGCCCGGTGGATCCGGTGAAATCGCGCCTCCAGAGTTCGTGTCCAGGACAAGAGGGAAGGGCCGGGTGCAGTACTACATCAACCTCAGGCCGCTCCTGGAGCCACTGCGCTACCGCAAGGGCCGAATGCTCAACTGTCTTTAGCCGAACAGCAAGCGTTTTCATGCCGCGCAAGGCGAGGCTGCAATCGTCCGGCGAAGCGGCGCAGCCCAGCAGTTGATGGGTCTCTCCCAGCCGCTCGTAGAGGGCCGCATCGCGGACAGTAACCGAACCCAGCAGTAGATCACTGTGCCCGCCAACGTACTTTGTGAGGGCTTGCATCGTGATGTCCACGCCATGGGCGAACCCATCGAAGTAGATTCCCGCTGCCCAGGTATTGTCCAACGCCACCAGCGCGCCATGGCGATGCGCTACTTCGGCGATGGCCGGAACATCCTGTACCTCCATGGTGACTGAGCCGGGACTCTCGCACCACACCATGCGGGTGTTCTCCCGAAATGCCGAGTCGATCTCCGCTCCCGCCCCAGGCGGATAGTAGGTGGCCTCAACTCCAAAGCGCCGCAGGACGTCATTCACCAGTCTTCGATTGGGTCCGTAAATACTCTCAGGTAGAAGCACATGATCGCCGCTCTTGAGCAGAGACAAGTGAATCAGGGCTATGGCGCCCTGGCCACCCGGAGTAATTAAGGTGCGAAAGCCGTGCTCCAGTTCACAGACCCTGGCGGCCAGCTCCAGGGTCGTAGGTGTCCCGTAAAGTCCGTACGTGTAGCCGACCGCGTACTGGTTCCAATGGTCATTGGCGGCGGCCGCCTGCGGAAACAGCACGGTGGAGCCTCGGTACACCGGAGTCACAAGCGATTGAAAACCTTCAGGGACCTGCGCGTCGGAGTGAATCAGCTTGGTGGTCCAATCTTTTCTCATGCAAAAGATTTTAGTCGTTGCAGTTGTTCAGCTTCAGTCAATTTACCCCTTAATGTTGCTGTTGTAGATCAACTCTGGCTACCATGCCAAAGACGTCGGGAACGGCGCCTGGGCAGAATACCGTTCGCCAGCGTATTCGGCTTGTGGTCACCTCGGCATCCGTGCCGGGAAATTCATCCGTGCCGCAAATCGCCAATGTTTATGCGGCTTGTCACGATGTCACGGATATTTCGGTCGTGAAGGTCCCCTACCCCAGGGTTGTTGGGAAGATGTTCTTTGACAATTGAATATTGAGGTGAATTAGGCCTTTAGGGGTGATGCATGGGCTGGCCACGGGGTACAAGTGTGCCAGCATCTCGCGCAGGAACCTAAGGCGGGCGACAACCTTGTGATTGAGTTCAACCAGCTCTTCTTCAGAAAGCGAATCGATGTTGATATTGTGCATTGCTCCCCGTTTTGAAAACTCATTCTAGAGCGATTCCGGGGTTGGTGTACACCAGATTTGGCTGAGGGGCACGATGGTCGACGGGATATTGAAGGTACCCAGGATTGTCCGGGTATTCTGCCCTAAGAAACCCGGGTTTTCAATGATGGCAATTTTGGCACTTATGGCAATTTTGGCAGTCTGCAATTTCAGCTGCTTCTTCCTTCATCCCGTGCGGACTTTATATAATGGCTCGTCCTCTCACCTGTGCCCAAGATTGCCAAAGAACGAACCAAAGAAAACCAGCGTCGCATTGAGGCTGCAGCTCTTGAACTGTTTACCAGTCAAGGATTTCACGGAACCAATAACCGCGAGATTGCAGAGAAGGTAGGCGTTTCTACCGGTACCATCTACACCTACTTTCCCAGCAAAGAGGCAATTTTCGCCAGCCTTGCACAACGATACCGCTCGCATATGAGCGAGTGGTTTCGGCAGACCGCTGCCGAACTGCAGGAGCCTCTCTCCAAAGCGGGGTTGAAGAAGCTGGCTTCTGCGGTTCAGTCGTTGATGTATGACGATACCGAATCATTCCTCGTGTTCCTCAGCGACGTGATTGAATTCAAGAACCAGCATTTTCTTCAGGTGTTTCATGACGTGCCGGAGCAGTTTCGCCGTCTGCTTGGGCCTGTGCTGGAGCAGGTGAAAAAACAGCCGGGCTGGCGTGGGGAAGATCCGGCCTTTGTGTTGGCGTCAGTGCACGTCTATTTCTTTACTTACTTTCTGATGGAAAGGCACATG
>DATMMY010000446.1:0-7385 GCA_035569515.1 Candidatus Solibacter sp.
TGGACCTCAATCGATCCTTCCTCCGGCAAAGCGTCCAGGGGCAAGCGGTCACGCCATAGCGAAAAGCGTATGCGCAGAAGTGTCCCGAGATTTGCTGCAATCATTTTGAGAGGAATCTGGCATTCAAAGATACTCTCCTCGCGGAGCCGGACGCAGATTCCGGCTTGTTGAGCGGCGCCGGTGCCGTTTTCCTTCAAGCCCCAGTCACTGATCAAGATGCCAGACCCTGTACTTGGGGAGATATCGGCTTCAAGCCGGTAGGTATGTTTCTGATCGCCTATCGGGTCAAGAGATTCGATGGTCGTGACCAGCTTGGTCTCCGCGGTAGACCACTCCGAAATTTTCTCCATAAAATCCAGGCGGCAGTAGAGATTGCGATCATTGATTCCGACATACCCGGTATCCAGCAAAAAGACCTTGCCGTGCATCGCGGAGGATCGCCGTTCCGCCGTGTGGCTGGCGGCCCCGAGCCAGTCGAAGTAGCCTGAATGTGGGCCCTCCAGGCGGGGTGAAATGTAGTCCGTCTGAGGGGTGAAGCTGGGCTTAACGTGGCTGCCGATAATGGGCTGGGCCAGCACGTCTGGCGGTGCGGCGCCCAGGGCCTGATAGACATTCGACAAGTGCTTGCGGTAGAGCTGGTCAAATTCCCGATCATTGGCGGAGTGATGTTCCGGTCCGTACCACCAATTCCAATCGCTGCCTTCGGCAATCAAGAGTTCTTCAAACGCCAGATCTCTCTGCGGGAGGGAAACCTGCTCGGCATTTTTGCTGAAGAAATCCCGGGCTGCACTGAGATGGTCCCAGGCCAGGTTGTCTTCGGGAGCGCCGATCCAAACGTCGAAGTTGGCGTTGATCCACGAGCCGGGAACCATGGAAGGCATGCTCGCCGCTGACTGTTCGCGGGTGATGGCTTCCGATATCGTGAGGGCCTCAAACTGCTTATCTTTCTGAATCGTATCGTAGAGACAACGCAGAAATTCGCGGCCTGAGTGCGGATAGTATTCCCAGGCATTCTCGCCATCCAGGATAATAGGCACGACAACGTCTTTACCGCCCGCCAGGAGCGGCGCGGCGCCTTCTTTTACGCGGCGAATAAAATCCGAGGCGGCTTCCCGCGCGGGCATGGCAGCGTAGACAAATCCAATCAGGTCGGAGAGGGAGTGATCGCGGAACAGAACCTTCATGGTTGCGTCACCCTGGTCCCATTGATAGATCCGGTAGAGCCTCTCCGCGCTGGCGGTACTCAACTTGCCGCTTTCACGCTGAAAGATCCAGCCCAGGGACCGCCCCAACACACCTTCATCGGTGGCCACCCAGCGGAGACCTGCAGTGTGCGCAAGGGCCAGCACATCATTGGAAACGCTTCCCTCGGAAGGCCACATGCCTTGAGGACGGATTCCAAAAATCTCCTCGTGCAGATCCATGCCTCGCACGATCTGCGTGAGCGCATCTTCAGGGTGGCAAAAACGCTGCCGGGGCAAAGTCAGTCCCGGATGGGAGACTGCGCCTATGTCCGTGTCGCAGACCAGGGGAAGAATGGGATGGTAAAAGGGCGAGGTAGATATCTCGATCGTGCCTCGGCGGGCGGCTGCGGCATAAGCGGGCAATACCTGCGCCAGCATCTGCCGTTGCTTGTGTATGACAAAATTCTGGTCTTCCAGGGTATAGTTGCGCCCTTTTTTCACCAGCTCCCGGAGTTCGGGCTCCTGAAGAAAATATTCATCGAACCAGGCAATCTGCGAGAGTACCTGGAGGTCGGTGATGTCAGCTTCGGTCAGCAGGAGCGCGACCTGCGCCACGTCGCTGGCCGAGCTGTGAAAACGCTCCCATAGCTCGTGGTACCGGGGATAGCGTCCAATCATTCTGTCGAACTGGGCCTGGAACAGATATTGGAGGGCAAATTGCCTTTCTGCTGGATTGAGTTCGGCGGCGGGCTTAGCGGCTACGTCGAGAAAAGCATCGCGGGCGCTGCCGTTGACGTAGTCCTGTATCTGGACCATGAGTGAAGGAACCAGATTGAACGTCTGGTGCACCCCCGGGAACTCGTCCAGCAGCTTGATCATTCCGTAGTAATCTTTGAGTGCATGCAGGCGGACCCAGGGCAGACGGTACTCTCCCGTCACCAGGTCTTTGTAATACGGCTGGTGCATGTGCCACAGAAACAGAAGGTGAATAGCAGGCATAATCTCCGGTTATCATTAATAACATACAAGCGGCATCTGTTAGACTTTCTTAAGAAAAACCGTGCGCATTTTTACGCGCTACATCCTGAAGGAAGTACTCTCCCACGGCCTGATCGGGGTCGCCGTGTTCACGTTCGTCATTTTCATGCGCGACGTGGGCCAGCTTCTCGAACTTCTGGTGCGCAACACCGCGCCCATTCCCAGCATCGCCGAGTTCTCGTTTCTGATTCTTCCTAAAGCCCTCACGGTGACCATCCCCATGGGAGTGCTGGTGGGCATTCTGATTGGGCTGAGCCGCATGTCTGCGGATAGCGAAATTACCGCGATGCGCGCCGCCGGTGTGGGCGTCCACCGGTTTGTCTGGATCATTGCGTCTTTTGGAATTGGCGCCTGGCTCCTGGCCATGGGCAACAGCGTCTTCCTGGCGCCAAAGTCGGCCGCCGCTCTGGCCAGCCTGCAAAATAATCTGGCCAGCACGCTGGCGTCGGTAAAAATCCAGCCGCGCGTGTTCTACGAGGATTCCCCGAACACCGTAATTTATGTTCAGGACGTAAGCTCGTCCCGCGAAGGCGGTTCGGTATGGAAAAACGTTTTTCAAGCCGACATCAGCAAACCGGGAACACCCAAGATCACAATTGCCCAGCAGGCCCTGGTCGGTGGCGTGGACAAAGATGCGATCCTGCTGCACCTGGTGAATGGCGAGGAACACCAGACCGATGTCCATACGCCTGACCAATACATCATCTCGTCGTTCAATGAGACCGACGTCCGGCTGAATCTGCCTCCCGCGCCTAAGCCGGTCCAGGACGTTATTCCCGTGGCGCAGCTGGGGACTCGTGAACTGCTGCAACAAACTTACCATCCTAACAAAGACTTTGCCCGCTGGTATTGGATCGAATTCAATCGGCGGCTCGCTTTGCCCACCGCCTGCCTCGTGCTCGTTTTGATTGGGATTCCCCTGGGACTCTCTTCTAAAAAAGGCGGCAGGGGAGCTGGATTCGTTTTGACCATCGTCCTGGTCTTCATCTACTACTTCATTTTTCTGACCGGCATACAGTTTGCGCGCAGCGGAAAGCTGCCCCCTGTGCTGGGCGTCTGGATGGCGAATATTGTTTTCGCCGTGATTGGTATCCTGCTGCTCTGGCGGGTAGATAAGATGCCGATTGAGCTCGGATTGGGAGTTTTAGGTACTGACTTCAGAAACTGGATACAGAAGCAGGTGATGGCCCGGAACGGGGACCGTGCCGCGGTGCAGCGCCGCCGTTTCTTTCGCACCCGTTTCCCCCTGATTCTGGATGATTACGTGTTGCGGAACTATCTTGGTAACTTGTCGCTGATCCTGGCCAGTTTTGTGGTGCTGGTGCTGATCTTCACGTTCTTTGAGTTGCTCTCCGACATCTTGCGCAACCATGTCTCTGGGATTGTGGTGGGCGAATATCTTCTCAACGAAATGCCCACCATGCTTTACACCGTCACGCCTCTGGCCGTCCTGCTGGCGGTGCTGGTCACATTCGGGCTGCTGCAGAAATCCAATGAGATGACCGCTATGAAGGCCACGGGCATCAGCATCTACCGGACCACGGTACCGGTGCTGGTAATTTCCGCCGTTCTTGCAGGTGGCCTGTTTCTGCTGGAGGAGTCCTATCTGCCTTATGCCAACACCCGGGTGGAAACACTGAAAGACTTCATCAAGGGAAAGCCGGCCCAGACGTATCTCCGTCCCGGGCACAAATGGATCTTCGGCCAGAATAACGTGATCTATTATTACGAGTTCTATGATCCCGACCGCGACCAGTTCGGCAACATCTCGTCATTTGAGTTCGATCCCCATACTTTTCAGATCACCAAAAGGGTCTATGCGGCGCGGGCCCGTTGGGCGGAAAGCCTGCAAAAATGGGTGTTTGAGAGAGGCTGGGAATGCACATTCCGAAAACGCGACATGGACGAGCGCTCGTTTCCCGCCAAGCCTCTTGAAAAATTCAGGCGCTTTGATGTTTCCACGTTTGCCGAACTGAACGAGCAGCCCACTTATTTCAAGAAGGAGGTCAAGCAATCTTCCGAGATGAATTACGAGGAGTTGCGTTCCTATATCCGTGACCTTCAGCAAAGCGGCTTTGACGTTGTGCGGCTCCGGGTGCAGCTTCAAAAGAAGCTGGCCTTCCCGCTGATCACGCTGGTGATGGCCATCTTGGCCATTCCATTCGCTCTTTCCGCAGGACGCCGGGGTGCGCTGACCGGGGTGGCCGTGGCTGTGCTGATCGGGGTCGTCTACTGGCTGACCTCAAGCCTGTTTGAGGCCATGGGGAACGCCAGTCAGTTACCGGCGGTGCTGGCTGCCTGGTCGCCGGACATTATTTTTGGCACGGCGGGCGCATACCTGGTGCTCAAAACTCCCTCCTGAAAATATTGTGAAGAACCTGGGCTGGTAAAATCATCTAGTAGTCTTCATTGCTGAAATAATTTCCATGTTCAAGCACCTGCGACCGCTCTGGCCTTATCTTCGGAAATACCGGGGGACCCTGGTGTTGGGAGCGATTTCCGTCCTGCTCACCAACGGCATCTGGGTCCTGTTTCCGCAGGTTGTCCGGCGAACTATGGACGTCCTGAAACAGGTCGATTCCCAGGACGCCGGGACAACACGCCATGAACTCTTTATCTGTTGTCTGCTTATGCTGGCGATTGCCTTCACCAAAGGCATATTCCAGTTCCTGACCCGCTGGCTGGTGATCGGTGTTTCACGGGACATTGAATACGATCTGCGCAACGATATCTTTCGCCATCTCGAGTCGCTCTCGCTTTCGTATTACCAGAAAAACCGCACTGGCGACATCATGGCCCGGGCCACCAATGACTTGAACGCCGTCCGTATGCTGCTGGGGCCTGCGATCATGTATTCAGCCAACACGCTGGTGTTCACCATCGCCGCGCTCATTTTCATGTGGCGCACCAGTCCCAGGCTCACGATGTATGCGTTTGTGCCGTTGCCGCTGGCCTCTGTGGCCATCCAATATTTCGGGCGGAAGATCCATGAACGTTTCGAGAAGATCCAGGCGCAGTTTTCCGAAATCTCCGCCCTCGCCCAGGAGAACTTCTCCGGGGCCAGGGCCATCCGTGCCTACTCTCAAGAAGAGTCGGAGATTTCGCTGTTCGAGACCTCCAACCGCGAATATGTAAACCGGGCTCTTCCTCTGGCCCGCCTGACGGGCATGCTCTGGCCCAGCCTGGAACTGATGCTGGGGCTGGGCGTGGTGGTGGCGTTTTGGCTGGGAGGGCGTGAAGTAATTCTGCACCGCATAAGCCCTGGGAACTTCGTGGCATTCCTGACCTACATCGTGCAGCTTACCTGGCCAATCATCGCCCTGGGGTGGGTCATCAATATTTTCCAGCGGGGCACGGCCTCCATGGGGCGGCTCAACGAGATACTTGTTGCCCAACCGGACATCACCGATGCTCAGGTAGCCGCCGACCTTCGAAACAAGGAAACCATCGCTGGCGACATTGAATTTCACGACCTCAGCTTCAGTTACAACGGCGTGCCGGTGCTCCACAACATCAACTTGCGCGTCCCGGCGGGAAGCAGTCTGGCGGTGGTAGGGCCAACCGGGTCGGGCAAGACCACCCTGGTCAACCTGATCCCGCGAGTTTACGATTCCAATTCAGGGACCATGCTGGTGGATGGCCGGAACATCCGCGAGTATCCGTTGGAAACCTTGCGGCGCAACGTGGGATTTGTTCCACAGGAAACATTCCTGTTCAGCGATACCGTGCGCGAGAACATCGCCTTTGGAGTCGAGGGCGCTACGGATGAGCAGATCCGGGCCGCGGCCGAGGCTGCCAACATCGCCGGAGATATTGAAGGATTTCCTGAGGGCTATAACACGCTGGTGGGCGAGCGCGGCATCACTCTTTCCGGCGGGCAAAAGCAGCGCACCGCCATTGCCCGCGCCATCATTCGGAACCCGCGCGTGCTTGTGCTGGATGATGCTCTTTCCAGCGTGGACACCTACACCGAAGAGAAAATCCTGAACCACCTGCGCGAGATCATGCGCGGCCGTACCACCATCTTTATCTCGCACCGCGTCTCCACGGTCCGCAATGCGGATAGAATTGCCGTTCTGCACGAGGGACGCGTCGTAGAGCTGGGCACCCATGATGAGCTCCTGCGTCGCGATGGCTACTACACCGATCTATACAATAAGCAGCTTCTGGAAGAAGAGCTGGCAAGGGTCTAGCCACACGGTCTGACAACTATGAAACGCGTTGTGGTCCCTGAACTCCTGGACAGTGATACCGGCACGCCCCGCGAAGTTGAGGATTCCTTGAAGGACCTGCAGATGATTAATCGCCGGTTCGGGGGCGCGCAGGTCATGTCCGATCTGCTGCACCAGGTGGCCGTCCAGCGGCGGCTCGAATCAATCGCATGGCTGGATGTTGCCGGAGCATCCGGCGATATTGCCACGCTTGCCCAAAAGGCCCTTGGTCGCAAAGGAGTGAGGCTGGAGCCTATCCTTCTGGACCGGGCTGCCTCCCACCTGAGCAGCCGCTATCCCTCGGTTTGCAGTGACGCACTGGTTTTGCCTTTCCGCGATGGCAGCCTTGACGTAATTGGATGCTCCCTGTTCGCGCACCATCTGGAGCCGAAGCAGATTACCCAGTTTGCTATTGAAGCCTTGCGTGTTGCGCGTCATGCTGTAGTGATCAGCGACCTGATTCGCCATCGTCTCCATCTGGCTTTCGCCTATGCCGGATGGGCGTTGTATCGAAGCCGGCTCACGCGGCACGATGCCCCGGCCTCGGTCCGCCGGGCTTACACGGTGGCGGAGATGAAGAGCATCTTGCAGCGGGCGGGCGCCTCCGGCATGGAAGTCCGTCACTTTTATCTATTCCGCATGGGAGTGATTCTTTGGAAAAAGCCGATTATGACCTGATTGTGGTTGGGGCAGGTCCGGCTGGCTCGGCTTGCGCTATCACGGCTGCCAGGGCAGGGGCCAAGGTCCTGCTGCTGGAAAAGGACAGGCTGCCCCGCCACAAGGTCTGTGGTGAGTTCGTTTCTCCGGAGTCATTGCGGCTGCTGGCTTCTCTGGTGGGAGAAGAGCGCTTTGCATCAAACCCTAAAATCAGTTCGGCGCGAATTTTCTATGGGGCCAAGCTCATCTCCTTGCCCATTGAACCGCCGGCCCAAAGCATCGCTCGCTTTGATCT
>DATMMY010000447.1:0-3713 GCA_035569515.1 Candidatus Solibacter sp.
CGCCTGCTGACGTTATGGGCGTGGCTGATGTTATTTCCAAATTGCGGCCCTTTGCCGCACAGTTCACATACTCGTGCCATGTTGGATGACTCCAGAAATCTACTCAGAAGGGCTTGCAATACAGAAGGCTTCAGAGCTAAGTGATTAAAGGTAAATTTTACAGGAAGATAGCGGGACTTGGCAAATTAAGCTCGGACGCTGGGTGGACAGTCACATACCATCAAATTAAGGGGTAAATTCCCGTAGTCGCGCTTTAGTAATATCTGTATAATCAAATTGAGGCGTTACCCTGAGCTTGTCGAAGGGGAGGGCCTCCTGCCGAAATCCTGAGCGGCAGCGAAGGATCTCTGGGATCTTTCGACAGGTCTGTCTCAAGCCAATAAATGGGTCTTGTCAGAGGAGAAGCAAATATCTCAATTCAAGGTCCTACACATGATCTTCAAGGTCTTACAAACCGTGCCCAAGGTCTTACAAATGGTCTTCAAGGTCATACAAATCGGCCTCAAGTCGGCACAAAAAAGCAGCTCGTTCCCCCATAACCCCAATGTTTTCAATGCCTGTTCAAAAATGTGCTGAATTGAAATACAGAAATTACTGTGTAGCGGGTGTAGCGGCTCGTAGCGGCGTAAACCGGGCACCTTTTCTGGAGTTTACTTTTCGAGGTAAGTAATTGTATACAAATGACTTATTTAGAGAAATAAAAAGAAATGTAGCGGCGTAGCGGGTGTATCGGCAATCTTTAGGGTTAATTCATACCGCGGAAAATCAACCGCAGCTCACAGCAGGCTTCGGCCACTCCCGAGATTGACGTGCGCTCGACGTGGATGCTACCAATAGCCACTGAAAATCCTAATTTACCCAGGATGGATCTCATGAGCCCTCGCTCGTTGCGATTGATGCTTCTCTGCGTTCTATCGACAATATTCTCGTCTTCCTTGCCATTGGCCCAGGAACGCACGCGTCCGAAAACGGCCGCGCCAGCGACAGGGCTTGCTAGAGTGTGCGACGACCCTTACAACGGGGAGGAGCTAAAGACAGGATGGCCGCAGCCACCGGCGTACGTGCTCTTCAAGCGTGCCAACTCCAAAGTGTGGGGACCGAATCTTCGGGTGAAGTTGCCGGGGATGCAGGCGGCGACGCCTGCAACTGCGCATACTCTGGTGTGCGTAGAGGAGCACCGCCTGGAGATGGGGAATTACGAGTCTGGCGCCAAAGCCTACACGCCGAGTTGGGACGTTTATCTGTTGCGGCTACCCGACCGTGCCATTTATTTCCAAAAGGGCGGCATCTTCGGCGGCGATGCGCCCTTCATCAAATGGCATCCCGGCGCGGGAGTTGGATCGCAACCGGTATCGCAACTGCAGGAGTGGCTGCGCCTGGTACTCAAGTCAGACGTTGCCAGGCTGAAGCTGAGCCTCCCCTTCACGAGTGCTGACAAAGTACGGCAGATGGCCTTCTCGGGTGATGGGACCCGCCTGGTTGTCGCACGCGAGCCGTATCACTACAGTACGCCGCAGCCGGACCTCAAAAAATATCCGCTGGTCACTGTCTTTGATGTCGCCTCCGGACAGCCTGTCGCTGACATTCCGGTCGAGGATGAGCCCTCGGCGGTCGCGATCGCCGAGAATGGCGAGTTGGTCGCCACGGAACACTATGGGCATCCCCAGATTTGGAATGTGAGCAGCAGGAGCATCGTGCAGAAGATCTCAGCCGATGGCGTGCGCTCGCTCGCGTTTGGCGCCGACGGCAATCTGGGGATCGGCATGAAGGAGCGCGTGGCGGTGTTCAATCCCGGCACCGGGACTGAACTCTTTTCCAGCCCGGGCAGCCGGATCAGCTACGGTGATGGCCATTGGATCGCGATCTCTGGCGATGGCAAGACCACCTACGAGGTGCGTTCAGCGCAGCCAATCGCTCACTTTGCGGCAACGGACAAAGAGGTAGTCGCCTCGGTTGATGGGCGTTCGGAGCTCACCAGGTCGGTCCTGAGTGCCCAGGTGCGCTGGGCAGGCAAGGAATCCGAGTACGTGGATATGCCATCCATCGGCAACGAAGGAACGGGCCGGGTGTCGGCCATCGCAAGTTCGCCCAGCGGCTTTGTGGTGGGAGGCAACGACGGCATCGTGGCTCTGCTCTCGTCTGGCAGCAATTCGAGGCTCTTTGCCACCGATCACAGTCAGATCGAATCTTTGGCGGTTTCACGCGATGGCAAGCAGCTCGCCGTCGGCGATAGCTCAGGCAAGGTGAGTCTATGGGAGCTTCAATGAAATTGTAATTTCTCGCAATTTTCTTTGCATTGCTTCGGCTCACTAGGTTTTCTCTGCGAACTCTGCGGTAGAGTTGTTTTCCTGTGACGCTTTTCTTGCTTTTGCTTCGTGTCCTTTAGGTTTCCTTCGTGTCCCGAGCCTGCACTGAGCGGCAGCGAATGTGTGGTTAAGGTGTTGGTTTTCCTTTGCGGCCTTCGCGTCCTTTGCGGTGAATGGGTTTTGCTCTGGTACGCTGTGTCTCCGTGGTAGGTTTGGGTCTGGCTCGCCTCTCTGTGCGATACTGAAATTATGGCGCTGGCCGATCCAAAATCCATCAAGGTAAACATTACGACCGGGACGGGCGTAGATATTGACTGGAAAGATGGCCACGTCACGCACTTTACCTTTCAATGGCTGCGCGATGCCTGTCCGTGCGCCACCTGCGATGAGGAGCGAAAGAAAGACCACCGCCGGCCGGGAGAGCCGGTGCCGCAGCCGGCATCATTGCTTCCCATGTATAAAGAGAAGCCCAGACCCAAAGAAGTGCTGAGTGTGGGCAAGTATGCCATCAGTTTCCGTTGGAACGATGGTCATGAGACCGGCATCTATTCCTGGGACTACTTACGCGCAAGCTGCCAGTGCGAGGAATGCAAGGCAAGACTTGCTGAAACCGAGAGGTAACCGCCTGGATTGCCCTGCTCGCGGCTCAACCGATTCATAAACAGGAATAGAATTGATTGGAGATCCAATCCCTAAACTCGTGCATCTTCTCGACAAACTCAACCCGCAGCAACGGGAAGCGGCAGAAGCCGTTCACGGACCGGTATTAATTCTGGCGGGGGCGGGCAGCGGCAAGACCCGTGTCATTACTTTTCGAATCGTCCACCTGATTGAAGACCTTGGCGCACAGGCGGACTCCATTCTGGCTGTAACTTTTACTAACAAGGCAGCGGCAGAGATGGTGGAAAGGGTAGAGCATCTCCTGGGCGGACGCCTCCTGAGTAAGCCGCTCATCTCTACCTTTCACTCGTTTTGCGTCCGCGTGCTGCGCCGCGACATTGAGGCCCTCAACGTGGTCCCCGGATCGGGCTACAAGAAAGACTTTGCCATCTATGACGATTCCGACCAGCAAAATGTGGTGAAGGCGGTAATGAAAAGACTGGGGATTGACGACAAGCAGCACAAGCCCAGCGCTGTCCTTTCCCGCATCTCGTGGGCCAAGAACCACATGCTCGATCCGCAGGAGATCTACCTGCAATCCGCCGACCCGTTCAACGAGAAAGTGGCGCACGTGTACGAGGTCTACCGCCAGGAGCTGCGCAAGGCCAACGCGCTGGACTTTGACGACCTGCTGCTGGAGACTGTGCGTCTGTTCAAATCATCCATGGAAGTTCGCGAGCGCTACCAGCGGCGCTTCGAATACCTGTTGATTGACGAGTATCAGGACACCAATCGTCCGCAATACGA
>DATMMY010000448.1:0-5067 GCA_035569515.1 Candidatus Solibacter sp.
TCAAAGCAATTGTCCTCGCGCGGAGCTGAGGCAATGGAAAATGGAAGTTGCATTGAGTTGCCGTTGACCGGCACTTCGATACGAATGGATTGTCCGGGCAGGAACTCCAGCCGGTCTTCATTTTCCACTCGAAATGTCAAATGATGAGCACTGGGCGAAAGAGGCACAGATTGAATGAGCGTTGCGTCCAGAAGAGGAACGGGATGCTTTTCCGTAGCCGGTGCGGCGGATTGCAAGCTCATACAGATGAGATATTTGATTTCTCTAATGTAAACCCTGAAAGCCCTTGCCAATTCACAAGAATCGCAAGGAATCGCAAACGCTCTCGATGAGAAAAAATCATGGTACCATGGGTTCCAGTTCGACACCAAAAGTTTCGATCTAGTTGTCCAGGATCAAATTAATAGCTTGCCAGAAAGCGGGATCAAAGGCACAATTTTGCATTCCGTTAGCCTACAATTACGTTCTAATCGAGCGAGTGAAGGACCTTTTGGGTAATATTCGTTTTGAATATTATTCAGGAGGCCAGTACGATTTGATTTCAGCACAAGCCGGCTAAGCAAGTAGACGAGCAGTCAATCTCAGGAGCTGAACTAAATGGAAGATATTGCGGCCGCCAGGTCCGGCCATCCAAGGTCAAATCGCAGGGATATCTTCGAGAAATGCTGGAATTTCAACCGTGCCCGCGCCTTGCAGGAAGCTGGCCTCTATCTTTATTTTGAGACCTTTGGCACCCGCGAGGGCTGCGGCGCCAGCGAAATCACGCTGGGCGACCGCAAGATCCTCATGTTCGGCTGCAACGATTACCTGGATTTGACCAACCACCCACGCGTGAAAGAGGCGGCGATTGATGCCATTCGCCAATTCGGCACCGGCTGCAGCGGCTCAAGGCTTCTGAATGGGACACTTCACATCCATGTAAGGCTGGAAGAAGAGTTGGCGGAATTTGTGGGCAAAGAGGCAGCCATTGTCCTGGGGACCGGGTTTCAGGCCAATTATGCGGCCATTGCCGGGCTGGCCCAGGAGGGCGACGTGATTCTATGCGAACACAACCTCCATGCCAGTCTGGTGGATGGAGCGCTCCGGTCGGAGGCGCGCAGTGTCCGTTTTCGCCATAACGACATGCAGCACCTTGAAAAGCGTTTGCAACAGTGCGAGGAAAGCGCGCTGATCGTAACGGAGAGCGTCTTCAGCATGGAAGGCGATATGGCCGACCTGAAGACCCTGACGGCCCTGGCAAGCCGCTATGGCGCAAGAACCTATGTTGATGAAGCCCACGGCATTGGCCTGTTTGGCCCAACCGGCGCGGGCGTTGCCGAAGAGCAAGGCGTATTGAAAGACGTGGACGTAATCATGGGAACTTTTAGCAAGTCACTGGCTGCGGCAGGCGGCTTTGTGGCGTCCACCGAGCCTGTCATCCACTATTTAAAACATTTGTCGCAGCCATTCGTCTTTTCGGCCAGTATTCCTCCCGCTTCGGTTGAGACAGTGCGGGCAGCCCTGCACATCCTGAAGACTGAGCCGGAGAGACGCCAGATTCCGCTGCGCGTTGCCGAAAAAATCCGGACCGAGCTGGCAGCTCAGGGCTTCAATGTGATCCATGCGAACAGCCCAGTGGTCGCGGTGGTAATACCCGATGACATCGTGCTGTTCCAGATGGCAAAACAACTGCTTGAAGAAGGTATCTACGTCAATCCGGTTGTCAAACCAGCAGCTACTCAGAACCTGCTGCGTATTTCCTGCACAGCCGCACATAATGACGCCCATGCGTGGAGGCTGGTGGAGACCATGGAGCGGCTTGCGAGACGCCTGAATATGGAGCTGGAAAGGCCCATAAAAGAGCACAGCAAGGCGAACGTTGCATTATGATCTCAGGGTGTGGACCACACTTGAGCGGCAATGAAATCAACAAAGACACAGAAAGAATTCCAACTATTCATCAAGGAATGAAGCATACATGCCAGATGCATTAAATCTAACCGGAATTGCACTCACCGTTACCCAGGGCAAGTGGAAAAGGCTGGCCAAGAGCGTTGCCCAGAAGTCCCTGCAACCGCTGGCCGCCCAGGTCGATCATGAAGGCAGCTATCCCCGTGAAAGTCTGAAGGCAGTGGCCGATGCCGGTCTGATGGGTCTGCTGATGCCGAAACAGTATGGCGGGCCGGGAGAAGGAATTCTGACCTACGCCATGGTCCTGGAAGAACTGGCCCAGGGCTGCGCCTCCACGGCAATGGTTTATTGCATGCACATGAGCACACTGCCCATGATCGCGGCTTTAGTGCAGGAAAACCAGGTTGAAACTTTTGTAAAGCCGATTGTTGAAGGGCGCTGGATTGGCGCCCTGGCCATGAGCGAGCCCGGCTCCGGCAACCGGCTGTGGCACATGGACAGCTATGCCCAGCGCAACGGTACTGGCTACTTAATTGACTCCTTCAAGTCTTTCTGTACTAGTTGCGGCCAGGCCGACTTTTATGTAGTCCCGGTGCGGGCCGATTCCACGGTTGCGCCCACCGAGCTGAGCCTCTTTGTTATTGACGGTAAAGATCCCAATATCCTTCCTATCGGAAAATGGGACGGTATGGGACTCCGTGGCAACTGCAGCATGCCTATCCACTTCAAAGGATGCCATGTCCCGGAGTTGGCCCGACTGGGCTCCCCAACCTGCGGTTTCTCCATGCTGTTTGCCTACTCGCTGCCTATCTACCAGGTGGGACTTGCGACCTGCTACCTGGGTATTGCCCAGGCAGCCTACGATGCGGCGGTGGAACACGTGAAGAAACGCGTCCATAGCGACACCAAAATGGCGCTCTCGCAGGTTGAGACTGTCCAACGCTACATTGCAGAGATGAAGATGCGTGTAGATGAGGCCCGCTGCATGGTTTATCGGGTGGCCCAGATGTCGGACAATGCAATGGTCCTTTTCAATGAGTTGCATTCCGCCGATCTGCTGGATGAGATCATCCGCGAGAATCCCGACGATCCTTATTTTATCGAGCTGGCGCAGCTCAAGTTTGCCGTAAACGAGATCGCCATGGAGGTCTCCAGCAAAGCATTCCAGGTTTGTGGCGGCACGGCGTATAAGCGCGGCCACCCGGTTGAGCGTCACGTGCGGGACGCCAGGGCAGGCTCGGTGATGGCCCCTTCCGATGATTCGTTGAAACTGATTGTAGGACGACAGATTTTAGGCATTCCCCAACCGTGGGATGGGGAAGCGAGGAGATAAGCAACATGGCCACCACAGATATGAGCGCGATCCAAACCAGCAGCCTGCTGAGTTCGTTGCACGATTTTCAGAAGACGTTCAATGAAAACCAGCGCGTGAAAAAACTCACCAAGGGCTGGAACCGGTTCCTCAAGGCTGAAGCCACGGATACCGGAGAGATTTACACGGTGACGGTCCAGGACCTCGCCATCAATGCGATTGAACCAGGTTGCTCCATGGCTGAAGATGATGAGAACCTCATCACGCTCCAGGCCGCGGAAGAAGCCCTGGTGAGGATCTTCACCGGCAAGTACAACCCGGCCCATGCGCTCATTGATGGCGCTCTGGCGGTCTTCAGCAACGAACGCGACAAGGTGAAGCTGGAAGCCATCGCCATGGTCATTTGGGGCCTGTAGATCGCGGCTGCGGCGTTTGACGAGGGGGCAGATGAAAAAGGCGTTTGAACTGGGTTTTTATGTGACATTCGGGGCGGGCATCGCCTTCGGGATCAGCTCTTTTACCATCCTCTCCGAAATGTTTAAGGTGACCAGAAACAGCTTTTGGGTCGTGGTATCGATCAGTCTGGCCGGCATCATTTGCATGTTGATTTCCAGTTCGATCGCGGAATTGGCCAGCATGTACCCTTCTTCTCCTGGCGTCCGCACTTATCTTAAGGTCGCGCTGCCTCCGCGCACCTCGCTGTTTCTGGTTTACCTGTACCTCATGTTCATGATCATGGTGGCGGGGATTGAAAGTTATCTCTTCGCTCTGGTCGTCCGCCAGCTTTTTCCGCAGCTTCCCGCCCTGGCGCTGGCCTTAGGGCTCCTGGCGTGTACCGTGATCGTCAATCTTCTGGGCCTGGAGCTTCCGCGCGGCGTTCAGATGTTCACTACCGCGGCCTTAATTTTGAGTGTTTTGTGCTTGGGGATTGCGGGAGCGGCCCCGCATCTGGGCAATCTTCACTGGAATTCCAGCATATTTTCAGACCATCCCTTGTCCCAGGTTGGGGACGCGCTGGGCTCGGCCGTTTACCTCTTCATTGGATTTGAGTGGGTCACCATGATGGGCTTCAGCGCCAAGGCCTACGAGCGCAAGATCCCCATCTCTATGCCGCTGGCCATTTTGACCAACATTGTCGCCTATTGCATCTTTTCCCTGGCGCTGGCCACGCGCATCCCGGTAAAGGCAATTACCGATACCGCTATTCCTCAGATTCCATACTTCGTCCAGATCTTTGGCCCGCGCGGCAGCGTGATAGGGCTGGCGCTCTCCATCCTGGCGATTATTTCGTGCTTCAACGCCGGCGTGATGGGCGGCTCGCGGCTGATTCACGCCTTGGCGCGTGAAGGAAATTTCCCAAAATCCTGGGGCAAAATTTCACTCAACACCGGAGCTCCTATTGGAGGCGTGCTGGCGCTGGGAATCATGGCCGCGATTGCCTCTGTCATCATTGTTTCGTTTGAGCTTGAAGAGGTAGCGGCTGTAGTGGGATCGGCGATCGTGTGTTGCGTTTATGCCGCCTTTATGTGGGCCGTGCTTCGTTTACGCAAGACGCAACCGAACGCGCGCAGGACGTTCCGCAGTCCCTTGCCGGTCTGGCTCCACTGGGTCCTGATTGTTGTGATGCCAATCGCTGGAGTCCTGGCGCTGTTTGGAATAAAAGGCAAGACGTTTGAAGTGCTTGCGACCGCAGCAGGACTGGTAGTGATTTCTGCGGTTACGGTGTTATGGTCCATCAGGTACAAGAACCAAGCAGCGTTAGGCTTGCAAGCAAGAGCTTCTTGAAACCCTCAACTCGTTGAGGAGAAGGGCTGGATGAAGTCTACTCAAAAAGACTCAGGAGCAGTTCCACTGGGCACGGCCCC
>DATMMY010000449.1:0-2315 GCA_035569515.1 Candidatus Solibacter sp.
AGTAATTCCAACCTCGGAGACCCAGTGGCTGGCAAAGGATGTTCCTCCGCAGGCGCTGAAGAACGTACTCATCAGCCCCGCACTTGGGCATGTCGACGTGGACGAAACAGTCACCGTGTCACAGAAATGGGACCTGGTGCACTTTATGGCCCAGATCATCGACCGGGAAGATCGGTTGAGGCCATAAGCAGTCAGCTCGCTTGGCTCTTGGTGCACCCAAAGGTTTGATAGGCTTAATCAAGCAGCAAATCTGATCCTATAAAATTCTTATGGTAATTCTGAAAGATATTCAGCAATCGCAGGCGCTCTTACGCAAGATCGCCGTCCGGACACCGCTGGTCCTTTGCAAGCTTCCTGAGGCACGGCACATTTTCGTCAAACCGGAAAATCTTCAGCCCATCGGCTCCTTCAAACTGAGGGGGGCTTACAACAAGATTTCGTCTCTCAATCCTGAACAGCGGAGCCGTGGCGTAGTCTCGCATTCCAGCGGGAACCATGCTCAGGGAGTAGCGTTCGCGGCCAGGGCCCTCAATGTGAAGGCCACTATCGTGATGCCAAGCACAGCGCCCAAGGTGAAGCTGGAAGCCACGCGGGCGTTAGGCGCGGAAATTGTGATGGTCGGCCCAGCCAGCGAAGATCGCATCAAGAAGGCTGAAGAACTTGAACGCGAGCGCGGGCTCGTACCTGTTCCACCTTACAACGACGAAAAGATCATTGCCGGCCAGGGAACCATCGGCCTGGAGATTCTTGAAGACCTGGCGGATGTGGAGGCCGTGCTGGTCCCCATTGGTGGCGGGGGACTCATCAGCGGCATTGCTACGGCATTGAAGGAATCGGGCGCCAAGCTGAAGGTGATCGGAGTCGAACCGGAGTTCGCGGCCGATGCCCAGGCCAGCCTGCGTACAGGCAAAATTCAATCCATTGCCGCGGAGAGCGCGATCAAGACTCTGGCCGATGGCCTGCGCTCCCAGAGCATTGGGCCTATCAATTTTGAGCACATCCAAAAATACGTGGACGACATTATCACCGTGAAGGAGCACGAGATTCGCCAGGCCATGCGGCATCTGTTGTTTTCCGCCCGTATACTGGCAGAACCGAGCGGCGCGGTCACCACGGCGGCTGCCATGTTCCATTCGGCGGAGATTCCGGCTTCGGCAAAGACCGTGGCCGTGGTGAGTGGCGGCAATGTTGAGCCACAACTTTTTTCAGAGATTCTCATGGGGACGATGTAAAGCAACCATGTCGAAATACATTAATCAAGCCGGGCTTCTGGGAATTCTTTTCTTGCTCTCGTTACCATCTCTTGCTGTTGCCGAACAAGTAGCAAAGGAGCATGGAACGGTGATCCGCCAAGCCACGCTGTATGTGCTGCCGGGCTCCGGTTCGGGCAAGGTCGCGCAGGTGGAGCGAGGGCGTGACCTGGTGGTGCTGGAAAAGACGAATATTGACAACAATCAGCCCTGGTTGAAGGTATTCGTGACTCTGGTGCTGCGCGAAGACAATGTGCGCGAGATTACGGGCTGGCTTCCGGCAAAAGTTGTGGTCACGCTCTCCACGCCCAATGCCGACCAGATCATTTTCGGAGAGGCAGTAGATTCCGAACGCCAGGCGGAGGAGCGTGGCGGACGCAAAGGGGCCGCCCAGGATGCCATGCGCCTTTACTATCGCATGCAGGAACTTTTTCCCAACTCTCCGCTGGCGGGTGAAGCCTTGTGGCGCGCTGCGGACATCCGTTGGCAGTTGGAAAAGGCAGACACCATGGCCAGACCTTCAGCCCACAGCATGGACCCGGACGCCCGCAATGCCATGGACGATGAGTTCATGAAGCAGATCAACAAGAAGTTTCCTCATACCAAATGGGCAGACCTGGCCGCCTACAACCAGATTGACAATAAGCTGTGCGGCGAGTGGAAAGGTCTGGCCAAGTGTCCGGAGAAAGAAAGCGATCTCTACGAAAAATATGCTCATGACCATCCAAAGTCGCCCAAAGCTGCTGAGGCCTTGTATAACGCTGCATGGCGACAGGCCGCCCTGGTGGATATCTACCGGATCAACAATGAAAACGACAAGAGCGCCAATGCTCGAAAAAAGGGCATTGCCCTCGCCCAGGAGATAGTGAACCAATACCCCGAGGGAGACTGGAAACCCAGGGCCGCTGACTTGATTTACAAGTTGCAACAGAACGTTCCCGTGTACGGGAATTCGGAAGAATAGTTTGGCCAATGATGCACGCCGTTAAACGGAGGCGAGTTATTGGCTGAAGATTGTGAATCATGGGGGTGTCATCCTGAACGAAGCGCGGGGTTGTTGCTTCA
>DATMMY010000450.1:0-2304 GCA_035569515.1 Candidatus Solibacter sp.
CACGCTAAACGGCAGCGACCAGCTTTCGTAAAGCGCCGCCAGAATCAGAAACACAAACAATAACGAGAAGCCGAAGATGACGGAGGCCGGGAGGCCCTGCCGTGCCTTCTGCTCTTGATAGGACATACCCATATAGTCGAATCCCATTTCGCCAGGCATCGTCTGCTTGAAAACTTCTTCCAAGGCTGCCGTGGCTTGGTCGGAGCTGTAGCCTGGCGCAGCGCTGCCATTGATTTGCGCTGACCTGTACTCGTTGTAGCGCATGGTAAATTCCGGTCCGTCACGAGACTCGAACCTTGTCAGCGCGGTGAGCGGCACCATGTCCCCTCTGTTGTTGCGCACGTAGAACTGCCCGAGGTTGGCCAGATCCGACCGGTAAGCAGCTTCCGCTTCCACGTACACCTGCCAAGTACGGCCGAAATCGTTAAAGTAATTAATGAACAGGCCGCCCATGAAAGTCTGAATGGCCTGATAAACATCATTGATAGCCACACCTTGCTTCAGAACCTTTTCCCGGTCCACTTGCACGAATTTTTGCGGCACGCTGGGTAGAAATGTGGTGGCAATCGTGCCAATTTCGGGACGCTTACGAGCCGCCGCCATAAATTTGGCCAAGTTGTTGGACAAGAACTGAACGTCCCGTCCTGCACGATCTTCCAGCACGAACTGAAATCCGCCAGAAGTACCGACTCCAGGGATAGCCGGCGGGGAGAAGCTGAAAGCCGTCCCTCGTGGAAGCTTGCTGAGCTGCTGGTTTAACCGCGCCTTGATTTCCTGATACTGTTCCGCTCGAGTTTCGCGGTCGCTCCACGGCTTGAAAGTGACGAAATAGAAGGCGTTGTAACTGGTGCGGACATAGCTGAGCAAGCTGAAGCCAATCACGCTGCTGTAGTACTGGATCCCAGGAGTTTCGCTCAGGATTTTTTCGATATCTCTCGATGCTGCTGCGGTCCGCTCCTGCGAAGCAGCATTGGGAAGTTGCATGTTGATGTAGACATAACCCTGGTCTTCATCGGGCAGGAAGCTGGATGGCAGGAAGTGGGCAAAGACGATCCCTGCGATACCAAAAATTGCGAGTGCCGCCAGCGCCATCGCGCCTTTCCGAATCAATCCTCCCGAGAGGCGGACGTACCCCTCTGTAGCGCGCCCGAAAATACGATTGAACCAGTCAAAGAACCTTCGCAGCGACCCGCGGCTTTCCTTCTTTGGCCGGAGCAGTAGCGCTCCAAGCGCCGGGCTGAGTGTGAGGGCGTTGAAAGCCGAGAGAACCACGGAAATCGCGATGGTCAAAGCAAATTGCTGGTAGAGCCGACCAGTGATGCCAGGGATAAACACTGTCGGCACGAACACCGCCGAAAGAACTAGGGCGATACCGATGACAGGGCCGGAAAGCTCTTCCATAGCTCTTCGAGCCGCATCCTTGGGACGCAGGCCCTCCTCGATGTGGCGCTGCACGCCTTCGACGACAACGATGGCATCGTCCACCACCAAGCCAATAGCCAGCACCAGTCCGAACATGGAAAGGGTGTTGATGGAAAAACCGAAGAGAGGGAAGAGAACAAACGTGCCCACCAGAGAGACGGGCACGGCCAGCATCGGGATCAGCGTCGCACGCCAGTCTTGCAAGAAGAGGTAGACCACCAGGATGACCAGGACGATGGCAATCACGAGGGTTACGATGATCTCCTTCATGCCTTCTGTAACGGCTGCCGTCTGGTCAAGGGCTATGGCGTAGTCCATATCTTGCGGGAAGCGCTGCTTCATCTCGGTCATCAGCTTCCGGACACCTGCGGCCGTCTGGACCGCGTTGGAACCGGGCAACTGATAGACGGCGATGATTGCGGAGGGCTGGCCATTCAAGCGGCTGACAATGCTGTAATCCTTCTCTCCCATTTCGACCCGCGCGACGTCTTTCACTCGGACGATTCCGCCATCCGGAGCTTCACGGACGACGACGTTTTCAAATTCCTTCGGCGAAGTCAGACGGCCTTCCGCGAGAACGGAATAGGTGAATTGCTGGTTCGCCGGGGCTGGTTCGCCGCCGAGTTGGCCCGCCGGATTAACCTTGTTCTGCGCCTGGATGGCGTTGACGATCTCAGTGACGGTAATGTTCAGTTTCGCCAATTGGTCAGGTTTCACCCACAACCTCATGGCATAATCCCCCGCGCCGAAAACCTGCGTCTGGCCGACGCCGTACAAGCGCGCGACGGGATCGTTAAGGTTGATGGTCGCGTAGTTGGCCAGGAACTTCTCGTCGTGAGTGCCGTGCGGTGACGATAAGGAGACCAGCATGAGTGGCGCGCT
>DATMMY010000451.1:0-4525 GCA_035569515.1 Candidatus Solibacter sp.
ACTCCCCAAATGGAGCGGCAGTCTGACGCAGTATCCAAGAATGGGCCAGGCTCCCGGCACCCATTGGTATCACTGCCACCAGCATGGATCGACCACCCTTCAGATCCTCAATGGAATGGCCGGCGCGGTGGTTATCACCGATAACTCTCCCGACGGCTATGACGGCCGCCTGTCCAAGCTGGGCTACAAAGAACAACTGATGGTCTTGCAGTTGTACTCCGAACAACCCAACCGCGTTAACAACGGCCCCAGTTCGAGTCAGGTGGCGGTCAACGGGCAAATGATACCGACCGTAATCATGAAACAGGGTGAGGTCCAATGGTGGCGGATCGTCAACGCCTGCCAGAAGGCCCATGGCATTGAGCAGTTCTTTCTCGTGGACGATGCCCAGTTCCAGGGTTGGATCAGGAACGGGACGAAATTGGGCGGCCCGCTGCCGGTGATTCAGCCGGGAGTCATTCCTTCGCTGAACCAGTGCGCCCAGGATGGCGTGCAGTTCGCGTGGGAAAATTTCCAGCGGGCGCGAAGCGCACCGACCTTCAGGATGGCGCCGGGGAATCGGTCTGACTTCCTGGTGCAGGCGCCAAAGAAAGCCGGTACTGCCTGGCTGGTGTTTTGGCCACCGGCGGGAGCGGCCCCCGTGACAGCCCAGACAGGCTCCGTGCTGAAGGTAGTGGTGACCGGCGATACCGCGAGTCAGCAACTGCCCACACAAGCGCAGTATCCACCGCTGCCAGGCTTTCTTGCCGACATCACCGACGCGGAAGTGCATGGCCGCAAACAACAAGTGGATTTCAGTATGACCGGCTCGATCGGCGCGCCGCCATTCTTTTACATCGATGGAAAGCAGTTCAAAGAGGGCGTCGTCGACCACATCATGTTGAAGGATACCGCTGAAGAATGGACGCTGACCAACCGCTCTCTGCAATCGATTTCACATCCGTTCCATATCCACATCAATCCTTTCCAGGTGGTTGAGATATACGACCCGGCGACCATGACTCCAGCCGGCCTGCAGCCCGATCCGGTGCGCGATGCGAAGAGACTGCCTGCGCCGTGGGTCTGGTGGGATGTCATATCAATTCCTGCCGGCGTGCAACTCACCGATCCGCTTTTTCAGACGCCCGCTGTAGACAAAGACGGCAACCCGATCATAGTTCCGGGCCATATCAAAATGCGGTCGCGCTTCACAGACTTTTACGGAAAATACGTCCTGCACTGCCACATCCTGGGCCACGAGGACCGCGGAATGATGGAAGTGGTTGAGGTGGTGAACAATACTACGGTCGTGAAGCACCACTAGACCTGTGACCTTTGGAAGATGTTCCGTCCTGGAGACACTTGTAACATAACAGGGCATGACTTTACGGCTTGCGGAAAAACTCTTTTCTTGCCTGCTGATTTGAAAGGGCACGGCTTCAGCAGTGCCGTAAAGTGAAAATGAATCTAGGGCTTCAGCCCCTGAGGTAATAATTTCGGTAGCTAAAGACTTTTTCCGCAAGGCTGTTCTGTCGCGCTGAAAGAGGCCTTAAAATACTGGGCTCTATCAAATCCGTCCGCATCATCAGCAGTGAAAGATCCCTGGTTTGGCTGGGCCTGAATGCTGAGTCCTACTAATGTTAAAATCAAAAGCTTACTGCCATGACGAAGAAAATTCCCGTAGGCATTCTCGGTGCGACCGGGACGGTAGGACAGCGTTTTATCCAATTGCTAGAAGAGCACCCCTGGTTTGAAGTAGCCTGGCTAGGCGCCTCTGACCGCTCGGCTGGAAAACCGTATGCGGAAGCAGCCAGATGGCGCTTGAGTACCCCTCTGCCGAGAAGAATCGCCGCCATGAACGTATTTCCGGCAACTCCGGAAGGCGCACCCAAAGTGATCTTTGCCGCCCTGGACTCCGCAGCCGCCAAAGAGATTGAGCCCAAATTTGCTGCTGCCGGTCACGCCGTGGTCACCAACTCCAGCGCCTTGCGCATGGTGGCGGATGTTCCCCTGGTAATTCCTGAGGTCAATGGCGACCATCTGCCGCTGCTGAAGACCCAGAAGTGGTACAAAGAGTCCGGCGGCTTTGCGGTCACCAATCCCAACTGCTCGGCCATCGGCCTGGTGATGGCGTTGTCTCCGCTGCACCGCAGGTTTGGGGTAGAGAAAATTTTTGTCAGTACCATGCAGGCGGTCAGCGGCGCCGGATATCCGGGCGTGCCCTCGCTCGACATCCTGGGCAACGTGATCCCGTACATCGCCAGTGAAGAACAGAAGATGGAAGAGGAATCGTGCAAGCTTCTGGGTTCGCTGAACGGAGCGGGCGTTGTTCCTGCCGCAATCACAGTGAGCGCCCACTGCAATCGCGTACCGGTTGAAGACGGGCACACCGAATCGGTCTCCATCAAGTTGCGCAAGCCGGCCACGGCGGAAGAGATCATTGCCGCGTGGAACGACTTCCGCTGCCTGCCCCAGAAGCTGAAGCTGCCCAGCGCACCGGAGCAACCGGTGATCTACGACCCGGCCCCTGACCGTCCTCAGCCTAGGCTGGACATCAACCGCGGCAGAGGCATGGTGGCCATCGTGGGGCGGCTGCGTCCCTGCAATCTTTTTGACTGGAAATTTACCGTCCTTTCCCACAACACCATTCGTGGAGCCGCGGGCGCTGCCATCTTGAACGGCGAACTGCTGAAAGCCCAGGGATACATCAGTTGATCGTGATGAAGTTTGGCGGTACCTCGGTGCAGGACGCGCAGGCCATAGACCGCATCTCCGGCATCGTGCGCGAGCGCTTGCATGAGAAGCCTGTCGTAGTAGTGAGCGCTCTGGCCAGGATCACTGACCAGCTCCTGGCCATGGCTTCAGCCGCCGGTGCTGGCGACAAGCTTAAAGCGCTGGAACTCTGCCAGGCTGCCCGTGAACGCCATTTCAGTACTGCATCTGAATTGTTGGGCCCGCAGGCGTTTTCCCAAATCCAAACCGAATTGGAAGCGGACTTCAACGCGCTCGACGAATTGCTGCGCGGCATTGTGGCGGTAGGAGAACTCACCCTGCGCACTACCGATAACATTGCCGGGTTTGGCGAACGGGTCTCCAGCAAGATTGCCGCTGCGGCTTTTTCCCTGCGAGGAATCAATGCCTCCCATGTCGACTCCCGCCAGTGCCTGGTGACCGACAACAACTTCGGTAAGGCGGTACCCCAGTTCGAAGAGACCAAGGGGCGATTGGAGCAGATCATTAAGCCGCTGCTGGACCGCGACCGTGTGCCGGTGATGGGGGGCTTCATAGGTTCTACTCGCGAAGGCGTTTCCACCACGCTGGGCCGGGGCGGTTCAGATTTTTCCGCTGCTATCGTGGGCGCGGGAATGGATGCCCAACGGATCGAAATCTGGACCGACGTGGACGGCATGATGACGACCGATCCCAATCTCTGTCCGCAGGCGCATCGCATCAAGAGCATCAGCTTTGAAGAAGCGGCCGAACTGGCTTACTTCGGCGCCAAGGTCCTTCATCCGGCGACCCTGCTGCCGGCCATTCAGAAGAACATTCCAGTGCTGGTTTTGAACTCCAGAAATCCCAGGAATGAAGGCACTCTCATCACTGCCACGGCCCCCACGAGCAAGAATGTCTTTAAGGCGATCGCCGCCAAGAAGCGCATCACCGTGGTGGACGTGGTGGCCACGCGCATGTTGATGGCCCACGGCTTCCTGAAAAGCATCTTTGAAGTTTTTGCCAACCATCGTTGCCCGGTGGACATGGTCTCTACCTCTGAGGTCAGCGTCTCCGTTACCGTGGATTCAAATGAATCCATCGCCGCTATTGCGGCTGATCTGGCCGAGATCGCAGACGTGAAATATGCGGGCCGAAAGGCCATCGTTTGTCTGGTGGGTGAGAACATCCGCAACGTGCCCGGAATTGTCGCCCGAGTCTTCGGCGCCATTCAGGATGTGAATATCCATATGATTTCCCAGGGAGCGTCAGAAATTAACATCAGCTTTGTAGTGGACGAGGCGGATGTGCCTCAAGTAGTCTCGCGCTTACATCATGTTTTTTTCTCAGAAGTCGATCCCGAGGTGTTTGCGTGAAGATACTTGTGCTGGGGCGCGGTAAAACCGGGGCGCTGGTGGCCGAAGTCGCGAAGGAACGCAGCCATGAGGTGCGTTCCCTGGCCAGCGCGGAAAACCAGGATGGCTGCGGGCTTACCCCGGAGATCTTCCGGCAAATTGACGTGGTGATCGACTTTACTACTCCGCATGCCGTCATCCCCAATATCATCCATTGCGTGGAGGGCGGCGTCCCGATGATTGTGGGGACCACCGGCTGGTACCAGCACATTGCCAAAGTCCAGGAACTGGTCAAAGAGCGCAAGACAGGGTTTCTCTACGGGTCGAATTTTTCAGTGGGTATGAATTTCTTCTTCAAGGCCATTCAGTCCGTGGCCCCGGCGTTGAAGAAAGGCTATCGCGCCAATATTGTGGAAAAACATCACGTGCATAAAAAGGACAAGCCTTCAGGGTCGGCCGTGACCATTCAGAAAACCCTGGAA
>DATMMY010000452.1:0-5837 GCA_035569515.1 Candidatus Solibacter sp.
CTCGCTACCAACGAGCGGTTCAAAGACAAAGCAGGGGAGTGGCAGGACAGGACTGAATGGCACAACATTGTGGCCTGGCAGCGGCTGGCGGAGATCGTTGGCGAGTACGTCAAGAAAGGATCCAAGGTCTACATTGAGGGGCGGCTCCAGACCTCAAGCTGGGAAGACAAGCAAAGCGGCGAAAAGAAATACCGCACAGAGATAATCGCCAATGATCTGGTTCTACTGGGTGGCCGGGGAGAAGGCGGCGGAGGCGGCGACTATGAAGGCCGTTCATCCCGTGGCGCAGCAGCCCCTGCATCTGCATCATCTTTTGATCAGCGTGGTCCGCAGTCGGACGACGCTGGCGCACAGCCGGAGATCACGGACGAGGACATACCGTTCTAGAAGCGGTTCTTCCTTCAGGGCCCATCCAGGAAGAATCAGTGGATAAGAATACTCGCATCTGATAGCTGATGACCGTGGGGCCCAAAGAACCGGGTCCCACAAACGAAAGGTCTTCTCTGAAGTCTTGGCCTACCCAAATTGGCAGGGTTCCGCTTTTGCCTTAATTCCGTCTGCATGCCGCAGGCCCTAAGACCTCTTCAATGCCCGTCGAACCTGGAACGCAGTGGCGGATGGCACATGCAATTCTTGCCAGATAAGTAATCCACACCAGCCATCAGGAAACGCACGCGGTCCCCTTCATGGCGCTGGCGGTAAGGTCGCACGCCCAGCCCGCACTGTTTATAATTGGCTCATGGATGACACTGAGTTTCGCCGCAACTGTGATGCGGCTATCGAAGATCTGAAAAAGAGCTTGATACGCGCTGAAGACGACGTGGAGATGGAAGTGGAAGAAAATGCCGGCGCTTTGCATATCAGTTTCGACACCCCTCCTGGACGATTCGTAATTACTCCCAATACTCCTGTCCAGCAAATCTGGATATCCGCGCTGGTCAGCAGCTTCAAGCTCGACTGGTCAGAGGGCCTTCAGGATTTTGTTTTGCCGAAGAGCGGTGAACGGCTGAAAGACCTGGTCAGCAGGCTAATCGGCGAGCAAGTGGGAGAACCTGTGGTCTTGAGCTGATCTCAACCCTCAATGATCTCAACCTCAATCCCATCAACTTCCCAGCTAGTCCCAGTGTCCGAGACACAGCCATTTATGAAACACGCCCTAAGACCACTTTCTTGAATTCTGGAGATAGGTTCCCGTGAGTACCGTAGGGACAAGCCGGCTGAAGCAAGACTCGACGCACAGCATCTTTCGCATGATCACAGGTGTGCTGTTCGGCATGCTGGTCCTTCTTGCCTGGGTGGGCCTGCCCTTTGATCTGCCCTTTGTGGGATTCGGACTCGCCAGTGCGTTTATCTTTCAGGTCATTGTGCGGCCGCGATGGCTACAGCTGGCCTCAGTGATGCTTGTGGCGTGCGCACTCGTTCTCGTTGATAGCTTCTTATTGCGCAAAGGACATGTCCACAATTTGCTGAGCATTTCCCTTGGTATGCTGGGGCTCGTGAGTTTCGCCTTGCTGGGCTTTCAGACAATTTGGGCGGAGGGCGAAGAGAAGCAACAGCTCAAGATGGTTTTGATTCCAGCCGCGGCCCTCACGTTTTTTACGCTTGCGTCTCAGCGGCTGCTGAATTTGGGCGCCATTCTCTCGCCCAATACCCTGGATCTCTACACCTACGTCTTCGACGGCAGCCTGGGTTTTCAACCGAGCTTTCTGGTGGGCACGCTGTTCCAGAGGGTCCAAATTGTGAGAGAGATCGGGAATTTCACGTATTTTGCCCTGCCGCTTGGAATCGCTCTGGTGTACGGTGGACATCTTAAGCGCAATCGGTCATCTCCCTGGTTTGTCCTTGAGCTGTTCATGTCAGCAGGACTTCTGGGCTATTTTCTCTATTTGCTGTTTCCTGCGACCGGGCCGATTTACGTGGCGTCTCATTCGTTCCCCAATTCTCCCGTGCCGTTTTCACAAATCAGTCTTCGGGCAATTCCAGTCAACCTGCAAATCGTTCGTAATGCAATGCCGTCGCTGCACATGGCATGGGCATTGTTGATTTGGTACAACAGCAAGCCATTTTCCCGTTTTGTGCGGGCCCTGGCTTTTTCGTATGTACTGATCACGATTCTGGACACCCTCGGCACCGGGGAGCACTACTTGATCGACCTGGTGGTGGCCGTGCCGTTTTCGGTTGCTCTCCAGGCCTTGTGTACGCGGTCCATTCCAATGCGATCAAATGCGCGTCTGGTTCCGCTGTTCGGAGGAACGGTCCTCACGATCATGTGGCTGATAATGCTGCGCTATTGCATTGCAGTTTTCGTGATACATCCCTTCGTACCATGGGTTTGCATCGTTGGCTCGGTTACGTTGCCGGGTTGGTGGTTGGCCCGACTTTTGGCTGCGAGTCGGGAAGTCTCGCAACATTCCTCCCTTGAACGGGGCTCGCCAACTGATTTAAGTGAGAATTGTCAGTCTGCGTCAACGCAATGACATTTTTTGTCAGTCAGATCTATAATGGTCCTTGCCGAGGGTGAGAGATTAAGATAATCCAAGAGTTGATTGGCTCTATCTCATTCAAAATAGGTATCTTACTAAAGTAACCCATTTCACATCTCCCCTCCCTAAAGTTGGCTCTCAAGATGCAGATATAGCCAGCATCATGAGTCCGCGATAGGTACTCACACACTTTGCAAAACGAAGAATAAGGATCCAAAAGAGGAGATGTTAATGCGCAAACAAAACCAGAAAGGCTTTTCGCTCATCGAGCTGTTGATCGTGGTGGCCATCATCCTGATCATCGCCGCAATCGCTATTCCTAACCTGATGCGGTCCAGGATGGCTGCCAATGAATCGGCTGCTGCCGCAACTGTGCGGACGCTGAATACAACCGAGATTGCTTATTCCACAACTTATCCGTCAACCGGCTTTGCCACTTTGTCCTCACTCGGACCGGGGGCCGCAACGTGCGGAACACCAACAGCAACCGCCGCCTGCCTGGTCGACTTTACCTTAGGCTGTGGAACCTCTCCATGCACCAAAGACGCCTATAAATATACAATCACCATAAACAGTTCAGGTGCTGACTATGTTATTGGCGCCATTCCAATCGGCACAACTTCGGGCGGCAAAGACTTCTGCTCGATACCCGATGCAGTGGTTCGCTATCAGCTAGATGCGGCCGCCTCCAACACAGCTCCCACTACCGATTCAGCCTGCACCGGTGGAAACTATAGCGTGCTGTAAATCTTGTGTCTAAGGCAAGTACCTGGGGGAGGGTACGAGCCCGATAGGGAGGTGGTAACCGCCGCCTCCCTTTATCATTTTGGTCTGAAACAGGTTAGTCTTGAGACAAGAATTATTACTTTAGATTATTTTGGGCCGATAGAAGCATTTGTGTAACGGATTGACACTCTGGCAATGACAAGAATTGTCAATCTTGTAGAAACATACCTATTTACTGTCCTTGCTCCCCGTTTGAGCTACTTCTTTAAATCGTTGAAAATAAAAGATATCATTGATGCATAAAGATTTCAGGACAGGTACGCTGGTTGGCCAAAAAGATGCACTAGCTTAGGATTGTAGGCAAGTACCTGGGGGAGGGTACGAGCCAAAGGGGGGAGCAGTGAAAGCTGCTCCCCGCTATCCCAAACAGCAAGATTTCTTGCGCAAAATAAAGAGCGAGACAGAGTCAAACATGGCGCACAAAGAAAAAGGCTTTTCGCTGATTGAGCTGCTGATCGTGGTAGCCATCATTCTTATCATTGCTGCCATTGCCATTCCCAACATGATCAATTCGCGCATCCGGGCGAATGAAGCAGCGGCGGTTCAAGCCCTGCGTACCCTCAACACATCGCAGGCGGCTTACAACACCACCTATGGCGGTCTTCAAGGTTATGCTGGAACCCTTGGCGTGCTTGGCCCGGCTGCTACTTGCGACGCGACCCACGCCTGCATGATTGACAACCTGCTGGGGTGTGCAGCAGAGCCGTGCATCCGTGGCGGATTTAAGTTCTTTTCAGCCAGTGACTCCAGTTCCCCACCGTATACCGATTACGCTTTTACAGCGACTCCGATCCAATGGAACTCGTCGGGGGCCAAGAATTTCTGCACTTCGGAAGACGGAATGATTCGATACCAATTGGACGCTAACGCCAGCCTCGGATCAGCTGTGCCGCACGGTACCTGCGTGAACTTCGCCCTGTACAACGGTATCCAAAACCATTGAAGAGTACTCTCCCTTTTCGTTATGATTGAACATATCTTGGCCTAAAATTCAATCATGCAAACGGCTGCGCTTGAAATTCAAGGACTCGCCAAGAGCTACACTGTAGGGTTCTGGCGCAAGACTCTTAAGCCTGCTCTGCTGCCATTACACCTCTCTGTGGAAGAAGGCGAGACATTCGGCTTTCTCGGCCCCAATGGCGCGGGTAAGACCACCACCCTGAAAATCCTGATGGGGATTGTTTTCCCCACTACCGGTTCCGCTACTATTCTGGGCCGCCACTTCCTCGACCCGGAGGTAAAACGGCAAATCGGCTTTCTTCCCGAGCAGCCCTATTTTTATGACTACCTCAGTGCGCCTGAACTGCTCGATTACTACGCGCAGCTCTCCGGCATGTCCAGTGATGAGCGCCGCGCGAGAATCCCTGCCCTGCTGGAGCGTGTAGGCCTGGGAGATGTCGGCAAGAAGCAACTGCGGAAGTTCTCCAAGGGCATGTTGCAGCGGGCAGGGATTGCCCAGGCTATCGTTCACGATCCCAAGATCGTGTTTCTGGATGAGCCTATGTCCGGACTGGACCCGATTGGCAGGCGGGAAATCCGGGAGTTGATTCAGGGCCTGAAAGACGAAGGGAAAACTGTTTTTTTCTCCACCCACATCCTGACCGATGCCGAAGCGCTCTGCGACAGGGTAGCGGTAATTGATAAAGGAGAATTAAAAGGGATCGGCGTGGTTGAAGATCTAACCTCCAAGCGCGCTGACAAGTCAGAAGTGGTATGGCAGGGCGCGCACGCCCTGGCAAGCGTTGGCAACCTGCTAAGCGACATTCACGTGACAGGCAACATAGTGCGTGGAACAGTCGCGAATGAGAGCTCCGACCTGCTCCTGGAAAAATTGCGGCACCAACGTGCCCGCTTAATTTCCGTCAATCCCTTGCATGGAACGCTGGAAGACTATTTCCTCTCTCATGTCTCCATCGCCGAACCGGCGAAGGTGAAAGCATGACCTCCCGGCTGGCTGCTATTGCATACAACACCTTTCGCGAGGCTGTACGCGACCGCGTACTTTACAACCTGGTGTTCTTCGTACTACTGCTGGTGGCGAGCGCTCCGCTCTTTGGACAGATATCGATCGGCCTGGAAAGGCTGATTCTTATCAACATAGGGTTGAGCGCCATCTCGATTCTGGGGATCATCATCGCCATTTTTATCGGAATCGGACTGGTGTTCAAGGAGATCGAGAAAAAGACGCTATACACGATTCTGTCGCGTCCGGTCAGACGATGGGAGTTCATTACCGGCAAGTATCTGGGGCTGGTGATGACGTTGGTCGTCAATTCCGCTTTTATGACGATCGGGTTTTATCTGGCGCTGCTGTGGGTCTCGCGGGGGCTGGGCAAAGCTGACGCCGGATTGTTGATTGCCATTTACTTCATCATCCTGGAGTTTTTCATCGTCACGGCCATCACTTTGTTGTTTTCGTCTTTTTCCACGCCGATTTTTTCGGCCATTTTTGCTTTCGCACTGTTTGTGATTGGCACTTTTTCGGAAGATCTGCGCAACTTCGCTGCCCTATCGCATGGAGTGACTAAATGGCTATTCAGCGCTACGGCCTATCTGGTTCCTAATTTC
>DATMMY010000453.1:0-4387 GCA_035569515.1 Candidatus Solibacter sp.
CCCCAGGCCCGCACGTTGATACCGGAGATGGTGCCGGCATTCCTGCTGAGTCGCAGTCTCGCGCCCAGCGAAAGGATGAAACACTGGCCGGCTCGGTAGTTACGTTTATCGACATTTCGGAACGGAAGCGGGCCGAAGCCGCGTTGCGGGAATCCGAAGAAAAGTACCGCGAACTAATCCAAAATGCCACTTACGGCATTTACCGGGCCACGGTCAAGGGGCAGTTTCTGGACGCCAATCCAGCACTGGTTGAAATGCTTGGGTACGGCTCTGAGGAGGAGTTGCTGGCCGTCAATATTCTCGATATTTACGAGAATCCCGACGACCGCTACTGGATACTCAACAGGTTCCGGGACGCCGGGGGAGCAGCGGGGTTTGAGGTCAAGTGGAAACGCAAGGACGGCACGCCCATTTCAGCCCGCCTAAATGGACGTGCCCGCTATGGCCAGGACGGCAGCGTAAAACACTTTGAAGTCATCGTAGAGAACATGACGGCGCGCCGAATCCTGGAGCAGCAGTTACGTGAAGCGCAGAAGATGGAGGCCGTGGGGCGCCTTGCGGGCGGCATAGCGCACGATTTCAATAATCTGCTCATGATCGTTAACGGTTATGCCGAACTCACAATTCAGCGGTGTAAAGAGGAACTCTCTCACGAATACGCGCACCAGATCATACTCGCTCAGAAAAGGGCCGCTGAGCTGGTGCGGCAACTGCTTGCCTTTAGCCGCAAGCAAGTCCTTGAACCGAAAGTGCTGAATTTGAATTCTCTTCTGACGGAGCTTTCCAGGATGCTGCCCCGGATCATTGGAGAAGATGTGGAGTTGAGCTTTGTCCTTACCGAACATCCGGGTCTGGTGCAGGCCGATCCAACCCAGCTTGAGCAGGTTGTGGTCAACCTGGTTGTGAACGCCCGAGATGCGATGCCGCATGGGGGCAATCTGCGGCTGGAGACGTCCAGCGTTCATCAGGAAGTTAGCTATTCCGGCGACCATCCCGATGTTCCGCAGGGAGACTACGTAATGCTGGCGGTGAGCGACACCGGTATCGGCATGGATGCGAAAACCAGAAGCCACATTTTTGAGCCGTTCTTCACGACCAAAGAAGCGGGCAAGGGAACTGGCCTTGGTCTTGCAACCGCCTACGGGACCATAAAACAGAGTGGCGGGTTTATCGGCGTTTCAAGCGAACCGCAGAGAGGTACCACGTTCAGGATCTATCTTCCCGAAGTGCAGGGTGCTAAGCCCGTTTTGCAGATTCCCCGCGATAGTTCGGAGCTTCCCGGCGGCACAGAGATGGTCCTGCTGGTGGAGGATGAAACCGCGGTGCGCACTGTGACCCGCGCCGTACTTGAATCGCTTGGCTACAAAGTGCTCGAAAGCGCCAACGGGGCCGAAGCTCTGAAGGTTGCCGCTTTGCGCAGAGAAGCTATTGATGTGATTCTGACCGACTTGATTATGCCTGGAATTCGCGGCCCCGAATTGGTGGCCAGGCTGCGGGAGTTGCATCCCGAAGCCGCAATCATCTATATGTCGGGCCATTCCGACGGCATTCTCCGGATCCAGGAGTTGGGCAAGGATGCTGTATTCCTTCAGAAGCCCTTCAGCGTTAACGGCCTGGCGCAAAGCCTGCGAACCGCATTGGATAAGAATGCTGCGGCGCACCATAAGGAAAGGGGCCGATGCGGATGAGCGGCAATCCCTCGAATCGCCTGCCTGTTCTGATTGACCTTGGCTCTGATTGACCTGGTTCTGATTGACCTTGACAAGCAGCTTGTGGAGTCGATCACAACAGCGCGGTAAACCTATAGATCCTAAGTATCTGGAACACCGATTGGTGGCATCGGACTCTTGAAGCTGGGAGGAATTGAACCTGCGATGCCTCGCCACAGTCTGCACAAAACGTGAAAATGCCGCAATCGCTATGCCGCCAAGACACCGTAGCTGATCAATAGCCACATACCAAACCCAAGAACCAGCATCCCCGTGCGCACCGCAAAGTTATCAATATATTTATTCCATTTCGCATCCATAACTGTCTCCTGATCACTTGCTGTCTATTGGACGAACGCAACAGCTTCTAGTTAGTGATACGCAACTGAAGAAATTTGGTTTCATAAATATTTGCCCTCGAGCGAGTGCTGAACGCTGAGCGCTTGAGGTTGGAAGCTGTATCGCGAATCGGGTGATCGGGACATCGGGTGATCGGGTGATCAAGAACCAAGAGCCCAAGCAAAAGCGGAGCACAGAAAGAGTGTCAATGCCGGCTTGCAGATTATTTGGCAGATCGTGCTGCCCAGCTTCGAATCTGTTCAGGAACTGAGTGCTGAGTGCTGAATGCTGAGTGCCTGAGGTTGGTGGTCCGGCCTGTTCTGATTCGGAGCCAGTGGCAGGCGGATGATGACGCGCAACCCATCCTGGGAGTTGGCTGCCTCAATTGAGCCGCCGTGCAGCCTTACCGTGCGGTCAGCAATAGAAAGTCCCAGGCCGGCGCCGCCACTGGTCCGTTCGCGGGCCTCACTGACCCGATAAAAAGGCTCGAAAATATGTTTAAGATCGGCTTCCGGCACTCCCGGCCCTTGATCGTTCACTATAAGCTCGGCTGTATCCAGCTTCCAGTGCAGGCTGACATCTACTGCGCCTCCGGTTGGCGTGTAACGGACAGCATTGCGGATCACATTCTCAATGGCGCTCCGCAAGAGCTCTGGAGAGCCGTCAACCCGGCAAGCCTCAAGCTGGACCGCCTTAACCTCTTTGTTCAGCGGCTTAGCTTCAAAATTGGCGTCGTCGATGACCTGCTGTACCAGTTCTTCCAGCATTACGGTTTCGGGAGTAATTTTCTCCGCTCCACTCTCCAGCCGGGTCAGGGCCAGTAACTGGCCTACAAGTTTATTCAGCCGCTCCCCTTCCTGTTCAATGCGGTCCAGGGCAGGAGCGCTTTTCTCGGTTCCGTTTTTTCGGGCGAGTTCGAGGGCCACGCTCAGCCGCGCCAGCGGAGAGCGCAACTCGTGGGAAATATCGGCCAGCAGCCGCTTTTGCGAGTAGATAAGCGCCTCAATGCGCTCCGCCATTTGGTCGAACTCCCGTCCCAGTTCGGCCAATTCGTCTTTTCGGTTGCCCAGCTCGGGTGTGACCCGGGAATCAAGATTGCCCTCGGCAAAAGACTGAACCGCCAACTGGAGCTTCTTTACCGGTGAGGTCAGGTACCTGGCCAGAAAAAAGGCAATAATCCCTGACGTAATAATGCTGAGGAAAATACCGAGAGGAGGTAAATGCCGTGGGAGATACGGCTGGCGCAGACGAGTGACAAAAATATAACTCTTGCCGCTAGGGGCAACCACCATTCTCCCCCAGGTAAGCCGGCCCAATGCAGCCAGGTGGGAGACGTGTTGTTGCGTCTGATGGACCTCGTTGACAACGCTGATCGTATCTGGTGAGCTTGGCGCCGTGATGGGTTGGCCATTTCCGTCAAACAGGTCGATCTCCGTACCGGCCTCTTTCCGGGACCGGCCGGCGTACTGCTCGAAAGCCTGGGGCCCCTCGCGATCATAGACCTGGACGGCCGACTCGGCATAAAGATTCAAGGCCTCGCCAAACGCTCCGCGCCGCCGCTCTGGGTTAGGATCAGATGCGGTTGAGACCCACAGCATCACGTTCAATGCTACGATCACTACCCCTGCTGCCAGCCAGAAGCACATGAAGATCTTTAGAAACAGGCTGCGCAATTTCACGACGACTGTTCCCCCGGCAGCAAGTAGACGTAACCGCTGCCCCGGATGGCTTTGATCCGTTCATGGTTGCTGTCATAGGTTCCCAGCTTGCGCCGCAGGTTGCTCACGTGCACGTCAATACTGCGGTCCATGGGCGACATGGGACGGCCAAGCGCCGCCTGGGTAAGGTCTTCACGGCTGATGATCTTTCCGGGACTGCGCATGAACGTGTACAGCAAGTCGAACTCCGCGCCCGTCAGGGTCACGGGCTTTCCACCGCATGTGACGCTGCGCGACTCAGGATGCAATTCCAGATCGGCAACGTGAACGGGCTGTGCGGTAGCTGAAGGGGCGGTGCTGGTAGTCCGGCGCAGGATGGCTCGCAGCCTGGCCACCAGTTCACGCGGGTTGAAGGGCTTGGCCAGGTAATCATCCGCGCCCAATTCCAGCCCCAGAATGCGGTCCAGTTCGCTGCCGCGCGCCGTCAGCATCAGCACGGGCACGGCGCTCTTTTGCCGGAGTTGCTTGAGCACATCCAGTCCGCTCATGCCCGGCAGCATAACATCGAGCACAATGACCGAGTAAGAGTTGTTCAGGGCCTTTTCCAGGCCGGCGGGGCCATCGTGGGCGGCGCTCAAATCGAATTGCTCGCCTTGGAGATATTCTTCCAGCAGCTTGGTC
>DATMMY010000454.1:0-3162 GCA_035569515.1 Candidatus Solibacter sp.
GTCAATTTCTCAATCAATTCTGTATTGATCTTGAATCCGCGCCCCGGCGTATTCGGAACTTTAATGAATCCCTGGCCTGAAACCTCCACGGCGGGCTCAATCACATCCTCTTTCCAGTACCGTTTAGAAGCCGAGACGTCTCCTGGCAACGTGAAATTGGGAAGGGTGGAGAGCGCTATATTGTGGGAGCGGCCAATGCCTGACTCCAGCATTCCTCCGCACCACACCGGTATGCCTCGCTCTTGGGCCGTGTTGTGGACTGCCACGGCTTCACTAAAACCGCCTACGCGCCCGACCTTGATATTGATGATCTTGCACGCGCCTAGCTCAATTGCAGCCTTCGCATCGCGATGATTGTGAATGGCCTCGTCAAGGCAGATGCTGGTCTTAAGCTGTTTCTGCAGTTGCGCATGGAAGTAAAAGTCATCGTGCCAGAGCGGCTGCTCGATCATGAGCAGATTAAACCGGTCGAACTGCTTCAAATGCTCGGCCTGGCTGAGGGTGTAGGCGGAATTGGCGTCACAGCTCAACAGGATTCCTGGCCAGCGCTGGCGGATCTTCTCAAAAACCTCCACGTCCCAGCCCGGTTTGCACTTTACCTTAATGCGCCGGTAACCCGCGGTAACCTCGGTCTCAATTTTCTCCAGCAGTTGTTCCACCGAGTTCTGGATTCCGATGGAAACACCACAGGCGATCTCCGATTGAGCTCCCCCCAGCAGTTGCCAAAGCGGAACCTGCCGGGCCTGGGCCTCCGCGTCCCACAAGGCATTTTCCAAGGCGCCTTTGGCCATGCGATGTCCACGCACCCGCGCAAACAGCGCCGGGGCCTCGCTGGCCTTCTCCAGCGATTTGCCCAGAAGAGCGGGAGTCAGATAACGTTCAATGGCATAGGACGCGGTATCGATGGACTCTTCGCTGTAGAAAGGGTCTTCTCCGGCGACGCATTCGCCCCATCCTTCAGGGCCGTCAGTATGCAGCGTCACCAGCAGGATCCGGCGCTCCGTGGTGCGGCCGAAGCTGGTCTCAAAAAAATGGACCAGGGGCATGCGAATTTCGCGCAGAGTGATGGCTTCAATTCTCATGGTCTTCTCTCTGGTCTTCTCTCAAGAGTCTTCCTCCATTGCGTAGGACCAGCCTTCGTCCCACCGGCCCAGTAGAAAACTGCCGTTGCCTTCGGGATCGCGCTCATAACCCAGAACAGCCAGCCCTTCAGCAAACGACTTCAAGAACTCCGCGCGGTTGCGTTTCTGCACCTCGGCGGCCTTGCCGCGATCGTCCGCTGAGGCCCTCCAGGAATAGATTTGCGCCGGAACATGGATTCTCGTGATGACCTGGAAATCGGGCGAATGTTGGCTTTCGAGCAGATTCAAGACTCTTCTTGATTTTATCCACCACTCAGCTACGAGCCGGTCCGTGGGAAGACCAACATGCAGGGCAGACGATGAATAGCCATAATGGTTTACGCTGTAACGGCGGGCAATGGCGCCAAGCTTGACCAGGTTGAGATAGGCGTTCTTGATTTCCAACGGGTCAAACGTCCATTCGATCAGCTCAAAGCCGCGCTGGAGAGCCTCGTCCCGTTGCGCCAGCTTGAGCCTCCGGCCCAACCCTGAATTGCGATAACTTTCGCGTACTGCCAGCATATGCGAATGCAGATAGGCGTGGCCGCCACGCGTCCCCGCGACTGCGAGGGCATAGCCAACCAGCTCGCCGTCGTTAAAGGCGCCCATGATCTGCCCGCCGGTGCTTTCCGCCACTACAAACATGCGCAAGGGGACCAGGTCGGCATCGTCAAATCTCCAGACCTCTTTCTGCAGCCGGACGCACGCCTCAAATTCCTCTCTACCTTTACACTCTCTGATCGTAATTTGTTCCACTGCCGGTGGGGTAGTCACCTATCGGTTCTCCTCAAGGGTCTTGGCCTGCTGCCACAGTTCTTCCATTTGCTCCAATGTCGCCTCCTCCGGGTTGCGGCCTTGATGGTGCAGCTGCTCTTCAAGCCAGCCGAAGCGGCGGCGGAATTTTCGGTTGGTCTTGCGCAAAGCCGATTCAGCATCCACGGAAAGATATCGCGCAATGTTCACCAGAACAAAAAAGAGGTCGCCAACTTCATCCTCAATGCGCGAGCGGAGTTCTTCAGGAACTTGCCCATTGCTTCGCTTCTCCAGCGCGCCCGATGGCAGTTCCTTGATATTGGCCTGAAGTTCCTGCGTCTCTTCCGCCAGTTTTTCGAACAGTCCTTCAATTGCAGGCCAATCGAAGCCCACGTGGGCCGCCTTGGAGCTGATTTTGTGCGCTTCCATCAGCGCCGGCATCTTGGAAGAGACGCCGCTCAATAGCGATTGATGGCGCTCTTCCCTGTCGTCCAGGTTGTCTGGTTTATTTTCTTTTTCTTTTTTTTCTTTTTTTTCTCTTTTTTCCTGGGCTTTCAAAGCCTCCCAGTTCTTTAGCACCTGGGCTGAATCATCGGCTCTTACGTCGCCAAAAACATGGGGATGCCGGTTCACCATCTTATTGTTCAGCGCGTCCAAAACGTCATCAATAGAAAACCGGGATTCGTCCTTGGCCATCTCCGCATAGAAGAGCACCTGAAGAAGAAGATCTCCGAGTTCAACGGTAAGCTCAGGCCAATCGCGGTTCTCTATCGCTTCCAGGACCTCGTAGGTTTCTTCCAGCGTGTACCGCTTAATGGAATCAAAAGTTTGCTCTCGGTCCCATGGGCATCCGCCTGGAGCCCGTAGACGAGCCATGATTGCGACTGCCCTTTCGAATTTTTCACCTGTTGACACAAAATTAATGTATCACTCCCAAAGGCTTCAGTCCCCGGCTACGCTTTTTAGCGTGGGAGCTTGCTCTCATTTCACCGTATAAGATTCTCATATCGCACCGGGCACAAATGCAGGCCCCAGAGAACTGCCCAAAATAATTTGTAGTACACTTGAGCTTCGGGCCTGCGTTTCGGCATCTACTGAAGGAAGCCCTTGGTGTTTCGGCCGATATGATCCAGCCATGATTCCGGAAAATTCTGCAAACAACCAGCTCGGGTACGTCAGTTTCACTCTTCATTCGCATCTGCCATACGTGGTAAATCATGGTACATGGCCGCATGGAATGGAGTGGTTGCACGAGGCCGCCGCAGAGACTTATCTGCCCCTGCTCAAA